>RFST01000046.1 GCA_009923855.1 Actinomycetota bacterium | reverse complement strand
ACCGGCCACAGCCCCGATCAGGATGGGGATGAACCGTGCCAGTGGCGTGCCCCGACCCATGATCGTCAGTCGAGTTGGCCGAGCATCTCGGCAATTTCGCCGCGCTGGGCCGCCGCCATGGACGCTGCCATGGCACGGACTTCATCGATGTTGGCCCGTTCGGCCGCGTAGGCGGCCATCTCGATACCACCGAGATGGTGCTCGGTCATCAGGTCGACGAAGATCTGGTCGGCCTCGGCGCCGTGGGCGTTGCCCAATTCGAGCAGTTCGTCGTTGGTGGCCATACCCGGCATGTCGTCGACATCGGCCGACATGCCCATCCAGGTCATCGAGACGCCGGTTTCGTTCGCTTCTGTGGCTCCCACGTCGCGCAGCATCTGGATCATGCGCCCAATCTCGATGCCCTGGCCAAAGATGATCGAGCGCGCGATGGTGCGCAAGCCGGGATCGGTGTCATCAATGGTCAGATAGATGAATCCCATCTGTACGGCCTGTTCGTGGTGGCCACGCATGTCCTGTAAGAAGCCGATGTCGACCTCGTTCGGATCGGGATCGGCGGCAGCGTCACCCACCATGAATCCCACCATTCCTGCGATCAGTGCCACGGTGATGATCAACGCGACCGTGTTGATGGGGCGCATCCACCATGGCAACACGATGCCGTCATCGTCACCACCGCTGTGATCATCGTTGTCGCCACCGCCTCCGTCGCCAGAACCATGATCGGCGACCGGTGGGGTGTCGGCCTCTTGCAGCATGATCAGCTGATCGAGCGACAACTCTGAGATCTGTCGCTGTGTCGGGCGGTCATCGCTCGAGGAGGTCACCTCGACAGTGTGTCAGGTGGGTGTGGTGTTTGCTGGCCGGGCTTGTGCAATGGCAACGATGATGAGAGCAACCCAGACCATCGCGAAACCGACCATGCGCGCTGGAGGGAGGTCCTCGTTGTAGGCAATCCAACCGAGCCCGAAGTTGATGATGGGGATCAGCCAGCCGAGCGGGCCGAGCAGGGTGAATGGCACGCGTTGGGCTGCGTGGGCGAACAACAGCAACGGCACAGCAGTGATGACACCAGTGCCGATCACCAATGGCCACGTCGCCGCATCTGCGATGGTGACGACGCTGTCACCACCGTTGACCGATCCCACGGCGACAACCGCGAGCGCGACCGGCGCCAGAATGGTGACTTCGCCGGTAAGTGACTCCACCGGGTTCAACGGGACCCGCCGCTTGACCCAACCGTAGAACGACCAACTGCCGGCCAACAGCACGGCGACCCATGGGAGACGGCCGTACGACACCGTCATGATGATGATGGCGGTTCCCGCGAGCAGCATGGCAGTTCGTCGAGCCGCATCGAGGTGTTCGCCGAGAGCAATGACGCCGATGGCGACGGTGAGCAGCGGTGACAAGAAGTAGCCAAGGGCGGTTTCGAGCACGCGGCCACCGGTGACTGCGATCACATATGTGGACCAGTTCACCGCCAGCAGCGCAGCCGCGATGGCGAGGTGTCGGCGTACACCCGGGTCGCGCAGCGTGGCGATCATCACATGGCGCCGCCGCCGCATCATTTGCACCGCCCATAACGCGGCACAGGCCATCGCCACTCGCCATCCGACCAACTCGACAGCCGGTAGGTCCGACAGAAGTTTCCAGTAGGCCGTGAAACCACCCCACAACAAAAACGAGGCCACGGCCGAGCGCACGCCGGCCCCGAGTTCACGATCCACGCGGCGACACTACGTCCGTGACGCCTCACCAGCCGATGATCGAGTCGTTGGGTATGCGGCAACAGCGTCGCAGTGCCGGTGGTTAGTGTCGACGCAGTGAGACGAGTTCTTGATGTGTCGCCCGCGTCCGAGCCGTTGCGGGAGTTGGTGCGCGACCCGGCACGGGTCAACGCATTGGTTGCCCAGATTGGCGGCATACGCATCGACCTGTCACGTCAACCGATCACGGTTGACACCGCCCGTGATCTGCTCGCCGCCGCCGCGAGCGCGGGTGTGGGTGACCATTTCATTCGGCTCTGGTCTGGCGAAGAGGTGAACAACACCGAAGCACGCGCAGTCGCGCATGCGGCGCTGCGCGCGCCCAGCTCGGCGGTCATGGCCGTCGACGGCGTCAACGTTGTTCCTGCGGTACATGCCGAGCTCGCGCGCTGTCGCGCTGTGGCCGAGCGCATCCGTGCAGATGAGACGATCACTGATGTCGTGAACATCGGTATCGGTGGCTCGGATCTTGGTCCGGCCATGGTCACGCAGGCACTCGGGGGTGCGGGACACCCACGAATTCGCGCCCATTTCGTGTCGAATGTGGACCCGGCCGACATCGTGACGACCTTGGCGGGGCTCGACCCTGCCGCCACCATGATCGTGGTGGTCTCCAAGACGTTCACCACCTTGGAGACCCTCACCAATGCGCGGGTTGCGCGCAATTGGATCATCGATGCACTGGGGTCCGATGCAGTGGCCGACCATTTCATCGCCGTGTCCACGGCCACGGACCGCGTCGCCGAATTCGGTATTGCGCCCGACGCGACACTGGGGTTCTGGGATTGGGTCGGTGGTCGGTATTCAGTGTGGTCCGCGGTGGGTATCACCCCGATGATCGCCATCGGGCCTGATGCGTTCGGCGATTTCCTCGCCGGCGCGCGGCTGGTAGACGACTACATGGCGGCCACCGTGGGTCCTGATGGGGTGGGCGACAACATGATTGTGCTCGCGGCAATGGTCGCGGTGATGCACCGCGAGGTACTCGCGCGGCCGACCCGTGCCGTTGTGCCCTACAGTCATGCACTGCGCCGATTCCCGGCATATCTACAGCAGTTGGATATGGAGTCGAACGGCAAGTCTGTGCGCAGCGATGGGATGCCGGTCGTCGGGCCGACGGGCCCGGTCATCTGGGGAGAACCCGGCACGAATGCCCAGCACGCCTTCTTCCAGTTGCTGCATCAGGGCACCGATGTGATTCCGGTGGACTTCATCGGTGTGGCCACCCCCACCCATGGTGAGGATGAACAACATCACCTACTGATGGCCAATATGTTCGCTCAGGCTGCGGCGCTGGTGCAGGGCCGTGAGAGCCCCGGTGAGCCGCATCGCTCGATGCCCGGCAATCGACCCTGCACGCTGATCACTCTGACCGAACTCACGCCGTTCACCCTTGGGCAACTCATCGCATTCCATGAGTGGAGCGTGTTCGTGCAGGGAGCGTGGTGGGGTATCAACAGCTTCGATCAATTTGGCGTTGAACTTGGCAAAGAACTTGCTGGATCGCTCGCGCCCGATGTGGCCGGTCAACGCCCTATCGACCCGGCCACCGATGCCGCGACGGCCGCGACGATTGCGTGGTACCGCAACATCACCGCGTGATCGCGATGTTCAGCGTGGCGGCCCGGCCGGATCGGTACGTCGTAGCACGATCGTGGTGAATGGCGGTACCTGCAGCACCGACTCGGCGCCGTAGGTGACGGCCGCGGTGGGCCGGTGGTTCTCGGGCCAGCCCGCAGTGCCGGCGTGGGGATCATCGCTGTTGAGGGCAACCTCCCAGAGTCGACCCCACGTCGCCGGCGGCAGCACCCAGTCCAAAGCGATGTCGCTGGCAGAGAACAGGCACAAGAAGGTGTCGTCGCGAATCCGTTGGCCGTATGGATCGCGGCTCGCGATCGCTTCACCGTTCATGAACACGCCCACTGAGCGCGCGAATCCCTGTTCCCAGTCGGCATCGTTCATTTCGACGCCATCAGGCCGAAACCAGGCCATGTCGTCAAGACCGCGGATCGATCGACCCTTGAACCACCGCCGGCGGCGAAACACCGCGTGCCGATGGCGCATCGTCGTTAGCCGTCGCACCCACATCGACATCGTCGTGTCGACCTGCGTCCAGTCGAACCATGAGACGTCATTGTCTTGGCAGTAGGCGTTGTTGTTTCCGCGTTGGCTGCGACCGATCTCATCGCCTCCCGACACCATGGGCACGCCCTGGGAGAGCAGGAGGGTTGCCATCATGTTGCGTCGTTGCCGATCGCGCACAGCGATGATCTCAGGGTTGTCGGTGGGGCCTTCCACCCCGTAATTGAAGGAGCGGTTGTGCTGTTCGCCGTCGCGGCCATCTTCGCCGTTGGCGTCATTGTGGCGCTCGTCGTACGAGACCAGGTCGGCCAGGGTGAATCCGTCATGGCAGGTCACGAAGTTGACCGATGCCGATGGTCGACGGGTGTCGGCCTGATAGAGGTCGCTGGATCCCGTGAATCGTTGCGCGAACTCGGCCAAATGTGCGGGCTCCCCACGCCAGAAGTCACGCATGGTGTCGCGGTAGCGGCCATTCCATTCGGACCATTTCGGTGGGAATTTGCCCACCTGATAGCCGCCTTCGCCCACATCCCAGGGCTCGGCGATGAGTTTCACTTGGGAGATGACCGGATCCTGCTGGACTATGTCGAAGAACGCGGAGAGTCGGTCCACCTCGAAGAGTTCACGCGCCAGTGCGGAGGCGAGATCGAATCGGAACCCGTCGACGTGCATCTCCAGCACCCAATACCGCAGGCTGTCCATGATCAGCTGCAATACGTGGGGGTGGCGCATGTTCATTGTGTTCCCACAGCCGGTGAAGTCGAGATAGTGGCGTGGGCTGTCGTCGAGAACGCGGTAGTAGGCGAGGTTGTCGATTCCCCGCCACGACAGGGTGGGTCCGAGATGGTTTCCTTCGGCGGTGTGGTTGTAGACGACATCAACGATCACTTCGATGCCGGCAGCGTGGAAGGCTCGCACCATGTCCCGAAACTCGTCGACGGCACGGGTGGGGTCGGCCGCGTAGCCATTGTGCGGACTGAGGAATGACAATGTGTTGTATCCCCAGTAGTTCCGCAGGCCCCGCTGGGCGAGGTGGTGGTCGTGAACGAACTGGTGGACCGGCATGACTTCAACAGCGGTGATGCCGTGGGTAACTAGGTGCTCGATGATCACTGGGTGCGCCATGCCGGCATAGGTGCCCCGCAGTGCGGGATCGATGCCCGGGTGCTGGTGGGTCATGCCGCGCACATGGGTTTCGTAGATCACGCTGCGGTGCATGGGCTGGCGTGGTGCGCGGTCGTCACCCCAGTCGTAGGTGGGATCGTGTACGACGCCCAGCACCACATGCGGCGCCGAGTCGATGGTGCTCGCTCGCTCGGGATCATCGAGGTCGTACCCGAAACAGGCTGGGTCCCAGTCGATGGTGCCATCGACGGTCTTGGCATACGGATCCATCAGCAGTTTTGCCGGGTTGCACCACATGCCACGATCGGGTTCCCAGGGTCCGTGGACGCGGTACCCGTAGCGCTGACCCGGGCCGATGTCGGGCAGCCGAGCGTGCCAGATGTGGCCGTCGACTTCAGAGAGTTCGATGTGGATCGCGTCGCGACGATCACCGTCGTCGAACAGGCAGAGTTCCACTCCGTCGGCCACCGAGGAGAACAACGAGAAGTTGGTTCCGTCGCCATCGAAGGTCGCGCCGAGCGGATAGGGGTCTCCGTTCCACACCCGCAGCGGGCCAGATCCGGTGGGTGGCAACGGAGACATCGTCCGATTCTGCCCGCACAGGATCGTGACGACACCGATAGAGCGGGTGAAGTGGGCGGGCGTGGGGCACAATGGGCGTATGGATGCGAAGGTGATGTCAGGAATCGAACGTGTTGGTGTGGTGGGCTGCGGGCTGATGGGCTCGGGTATTGCCGAGGTTTGTGCTCGCGCCGGGCTTGATGTGCTGGTGCGCGAGGCCGGACCTGAGGCTGCCGAGGCTGGTCGTGCGCGTCTGGTGTCGTCGCTCGATCGTGGTGTGGCGGCAACCAAACTCACCGAGTCGGAGCGCGATGCGGCGCTGGCTCGGCTGAATTTCACGACCGATCTCGCTGACCTGTCCGACCGGCAGTTGGTCATCGAAGCCGTTGTCGAAGACGAGCAGATGAAGGTGGACATCTTCGCTGAACTCGACCGTGTACTGAGCGCCGATGATGCGATCCTGGCCTCGAACACGTCGTCGATCCCGATCATGAAGTTGGGCACCGCGACCGGTCGCCCAGAGCAGGTCATCGGCATCCACTTCTTCAACCCGGTGCCCGTGCTGCGGTTGGTGGAGGTCGTGACCAGCTTGATGACATCGGAAACAACGCTCGATCGCGCGGAAGCGTTCGCGACGGGCGATCTGTCCAAGCGCGTCATCCGGTCGCAGGACCGTGCTGGCTTTGTAGTCAATGCGTTGCTGGTGCCGTATCTGTTGTCGGCGATCCGCATGATGGAGTCGGGCTTTGCGTCGGCCGAAGACATCGACACCGGCATGGTGGAGGGCTGCAGTCACCCGATGGGGCCACTACGTCTGACCGACCTGATCGGGCTCGACACCACCCTTGCGGTGGCCGAGAGTCTCTATGAGGAGTTCAAAGAGCCCCTGTACGCACCGCCGCCGTTGCTCAGCCGCATGGTCGATGCCGGCCTGCTGGGGCGCAAGGCGGGCCGCGGTTTCTACGAGTACCGGCGCTGATGGCCGAACGCGTCGAGCGGATCACCAACCTGCTGGCGTTGTTGCTGGCGACGCGCGAACCTCTCACACTGCAGTCCATTGCGGACGAGCTCCACGGGCAGTACCCAGATGGTCATGACGCGCGTCGCGCAGCGTTCGAGCGTGACAAAGCGCTGCTTCGACAGATCGGGGTGGAGATCACCACCGTCACCCTCGGCGGTGACGATGCGGGCGCCACTGGCTACATGGTGCGTCCCGAGGAGTACGAACTTCCCGATCCAGGCCTCGACAACGATGAGGTGGCGGCACTTCAGATCGCCTTGGCGGCCACCCGGCCGGGTTCGTCGACGGCCACCGAAGCGCTTTGGAAGGTGGGGGCACGCCGATCGACCGACCCGGTGTCGGTCGGGATTGAGGTTCCCCACCTCGACGCCTTGCCCATTGTGCGTGACGCGGTGGTGCGTCGCTGTGTGGTGCGCTTCGTCTACGCCGGTCGTGACCGCGAAGTCGAGCCGTGGGGCATGCTGTTGCGCGATGGCTTTTGGTATCTGACCGGTTACGACCGCGTGCGTTCTGATCGGCGCACCTTCCGCATCGACCGTCTCGAATCTGCAGTCGATGTGGGGCCGCCCGGCGAGGTGGAGATACCTGCCGATGTCGACCTGACGACGTCGTTACCCGACGACCCGATGATGCTCGGTGCAGACCACCACCGAGTGCGTACAGCCCGCGTGATCGTGTCGGCCCGCCGGGCGCGGCCGGCCATTGCAGATCTCGGTGCCGAGCGCGTCGTGCAGGTGCACGATGACGGATCGATTGAGGTTGACGTTCCCTACGCCAACACCGCGGCCATGATGTCGTGGGTCCTCGGGCATCTTGACGACGCGGTCGTGGTCGCCCCAGAGGATCTACGCGACGACATCGTGAGCCACTTGCGGGGGTTGTGACGATGAGTGGGCGCACTGCCGAACAGCGTCTCCGCCGGTTGTTGGTGATGCTGCCGTGGTTGATGGAGCGCGGCGAGGTCCCTGTTGCCGAGGTGGCGGCTCGCTTCGAGATCGACGAGGCCGACCTCATCGCCGATCTCGAGTTGGTCGCGATGTGCGGCCTACCGCCCTACGTCGATGAGATGATCGACGTCTTTGTCGACGAGGGAACGGTGTTCGTTGGAATCCCGCGGTTGTTCACCCGTCCGCTGCGCCTCACCCGGGAAGAGGCCTTCGAACTGCTTGTTGCAGGGCGTGCGGCGATGCAGCTTCCCGGTGCTGACGCCGGCGGTGCCCTGAATCGCGGGCTACGCAAACTCGCGGACGCGCTGGGCGAGGATGACACCGGTGTGGTCGTCATGTCGGTGACCCCCGACGAGGTGCGTTCATTGACCGCCGCAATCGAGTCGTGCCGCCGCGTGCGCATCGGCTACCGGTCGGCTGACGACGCCGATCCCTCAGACCGGGTCGTCACACCGTTCCGGGTGCGCCATATCGATGGCAACTGGTACCTGTGGGCCCACGACGAGCGTCGCGAGGCGTTGCGGACATTCCGTGTGGACCGCATTGCATCGATCACCGATGATGGTGAGGCCACGGTGGACCCGCCCGAGGACCTCGACGGATCCGAGGTGGAGTGGTTCGGCGAGGACGTGCCTCGTGTGTTGTTGCGTCTGGGACCGGGCGCCCGTTGGGTGCTCGAGCGGTATCCGATCGATGAGGTGTCCGAGCCCGATGCAGATCACTGGTGCCTCGCCCGTGTTCCGGTGACCTCTGAACGGTGGCTGGCGCGGCTTCTGATGCGTTTGGGTGGAGACGCCCAGGTGATTGAACCGGAGCGATACGTGGGCTTGGCGTCGTCGACGGCAGCAGCGGTGTTGGCGCGTTACGACATGCGGTGACCAAAGGGCCACAGGCTGGGATCGGAGGCGATCAGCCGGCCGAGCACTTCGGCCGTCGCGCGAGCATCATTAAGGGCATGATGCGCACCGCGTAATTCCACCCCGTGGCGCTCTGCGATGTCGCCGAGGCGGTGCGAGAGGTGTCGTTCTGGGTCGGTGCTACGCGAGAGCGCCAGGGTGCACACTTCACCGTCGGGGGTGATGGATATTCCGTTGCGGTTGGCCGCGGCATCGAGAAACGACCGGTCGAAGTCGAGGTTGTGTGCGACCAGGGTGCGGCCCGAGATCAGGTCAGCAACTCGTGGCATCACTCGGCGCTCACTAGGGGCGAGCAACAGCGCCGGTCGCCCGATGCCGTGGATGTGCTGCGCACCGATCGGTCGCCATGGAGGGCGCAGACCGACGAGTGACGACCATTCGTGGGTGATCGAGAGACCGCCGTTGGGACGTATGTCGGCGTGGACGACCGCTACCTGCAAGAGGGGGTCGGTGGCAGGGTCAAGGCCGCCGGTCTCGGTGTCGACAATGGCGATGGCACACGCGGAGTCGGAGAGGGGGTTGTCGGACACGCCCCCACCATAGGGTCAGGGGTGTGACGCTCAGGCGTTGCGAGCGCGAATACCGATGGGCGCGGCAACCGTGTAGCCCATGAGGTGACGATCTTCTTCGTTCTCGCCGCCCCAGAACCCGTATTCGTGATTCTCGCGTGCGAAGTCGCGGCACGGGATGCGTACCGGACACGCCGTACACAACATGTTGGCCTTGGCTTCGCGACGAGCGCGCGCCTGCGGGCGCTCGGCTTTCTTGGCGAAGAAGAGCTCGAGGCGACCGGAGCACATGGCGTATTCGCGCCAGTCGACACCACGGGGGAGGTCGGTCGCCGAACGGATCTCGAGGGTCTCTGAGATGGCCATATGCCATTTAACACTAAATGGTCGAGACCTATTCCGACAACCTCGATGCGATCCAATTTTTCAGAGGAGTTCGGCAGCCAGACTGGCCACGCCGGAACGCTCGCAGGCCTGAAGTGTGATGTGCCCGAAGCACCGCTGACCGGCAAACGCACCGGTCAGCACGGCGAGCGCATTGTTGGCCTCTCCCAGATACGGCGCGTCGATTTGGCTGGTGTCGCCGGTGAAGACGACCTTGGTTCCCTCACCCACCCGGGTCAAGATGGTGCGCAAGGTGGTGGGCTCCAGGTTCTGGGCCTCGTCGATGACCACGAACTGCTGCTGCAGCGACCGGCCACGTAGGAAGGTGACCGATTCGAGCGAGAGCTTTCCGCGTTCGGTGAGTTCATCGACCATGCGGCGAGCGTCGCTGGCCGAACGGCGATCCGTGAGCGCGACTACCGCATCGTGAATGGCCGACATCCACGGATCGAGCTTCTCGTCCAAACCCCCGGGGAGGAACCCAACATCGGCTCGACCGACTGGGACGAGCGGGCGATACACGGCGACCCGTTCATAGATCTGTGACTCCACGACCTGTTCGAGTGCCGCAGCGATCGCCAAGATGGTCTTCCCGGTGCCGGCCCGGCCGTCGAGGGCCACCACGGTGACCTCGGGGTCGAGGAGAAGTTCGAGCGCGAAGCGCTGCTCTTTCGACCGTGGGTGCAGGCCCCATGGTTCCGGTGTGGCCGGCTGGAGCAGTGCGAGTTGGGCATCGCTGCGGCGAACGAGCGCGGATTGCGATCCGGCGCGCAGAACGGCGAATTCGTTCTCGCGCAGACGCGTTCCGTCGCGTGCGTCGCGGTCATGTCCTGCAGGTGGGGTGTCATCGATGCCGATGGTGCCATCGGGAAGTTCGACAACATCGATGCTGCCGTCGCGATACACGGTGTCGACTACGTCTGGTGGTACATCGAGGATGCGCCAGCCACTGGGTTGGACATTGCGAAGCCCACCTGACGGTCTGTGCTCGGTGGCATCAAGCCCGAGATGCGCGGCCTTGATGCGCAGCGCCGCATCATTTGACACGATTGTTGTCGGGCCATGTGCCCGTTGGCCGAGCGCCGCCCCGATGATCCGGTTGTCGGGCTTGGATGGGTCGAGGCCGTGTTCTTTGAGCAGATGTTCAAGGACACCGTTGACTTCGATGCGCAGGCTGCCCGATCCCACGTTCACCCCGTCGGCAAGGCTCCCGCCGTTCCCTACGCGAAAGTCCTCCAAGGTGCGCAGGGCTGCTCGCGCAGCTCGGCCAACATCGTCACTGCGCGACTTCAGCCCATCGAGTTCTTCGACAACGGTGAGCGGAATGACGACATCGCAGGCCCAGTCCGATCCAAGGCAATTGGGGTCGGCGACGAGCACGCTGGTGTCGAGCACGGTGATAGCGCGTGCGGTGGAGTCAGGGGGCACCCCGCGTGTGGGTGCGGTCGCCAAGTCGGTCACGTGTCCCCCTTCGGATCAACAGTGCAACGGATCACCGAGGAGTGGTGGTAGTGGCTGTGGCGCCGCCGGTGGTGGATGCTCGGCGTAGTGCGCATTCCTGCAGATGTTCCGGCTGCGCGTCACAACCTCATCACGACGTCGTATTTTATTGCATATGCAACGAAAATGGTCGTTGCGTCATATCGGTCATCTCATAGGAACATGGGGTCATCGCGCAGCCGTGAGTTGCGTGACGAATGGTTTGCCGCACTGGCGAGCCACCCGATGGAAAGAAGGATCAACATGACCAAGTCAGAACTCATCGATGCAGTCGCTGCGGCCGCCGATGTGTCCAAGTCGGATGCCGAGAAGACGATCGGCGCCTTCTTCGACACCGTGGTCGCCGAGACCAAGAAGGGCAACAAGGTCGCGTGGCCGGGCTTCGGCGCGTTCAGCACCACCAAGCGTGCTGCTCGCACGGGTCGCAACCCTCAGACCGGCGCGCCGGTGAAGATCGCCGCCTCGACGGCCATGAAGTTCAGCGCCTCCTCGACGCTGAAGTCGACCCTGAACGGTAAGTGAGCTGACGATGGCTGCTGCCAAGAAGGCCGCCGCGAAGAAGCCGGCGAAGAAGGCTGCTGCGAAGAAGGCAGTGAAGAAGGC
>RFST01000045.1 GCA_009923855.1 Actinomycetota bacterium | reverse complement strand
ACTCGTGGAGCTGATCGCCCACTGACGGGCCTCGTCCGACGCTGTCCATCCGATGGCGTTGGCGAGTGCTCGCCGGAAATTGCCATCGGCGTAGGTCACCGGGCCGTCGCCGAATTGGAGATACACAATCGGTGAGTTGTCCTCGGCGCGGGCCCACGCCACCAGGTCGGAACCCGCTGGGTGGGTCCAACCGGTGTTGTCGTTCTTGCTGCCACGAATCGCGAGATCAGCCGAATAGAAGCGCGACGCATCGGCCACGTTGAAATTGGTGCGCATCAACGGCACCACATCGTCACGAACCGGGAAGCAATACAACTCGTCGACAATCGTGAACTGCTCACCGAGGCCGGCACACACCGGATGGGATGGATCGAGCACTTCGACGGTGTGCTCGACATCGAACAGATACCCCGAATCGGGATAATCGATGCCGTCGAGGCGCCCCGGTTGATAGTGGAACCGACCGCCCATGAGATGGGCATAGGCCTCCCAGGTCGGCCATCCGGCGATGGCGTGGTGCATGAATACCAGGCCAGTACCTGCCGCGGTGAGATCGGCAATCACCTGCTGCTGCTCCGGCGCTGGATCCGCCATCTCGGTCGGTGGATCCGCGCGGGTGAACCGCAACCCCGGAATGTCGTAGAACACGATGACGTCATGGCCGGTCGCCGGCGCTCCGGCATGGGTCCAGCGCACCCCGTCGAGGGCATCGAACACAGCGAAGAACGGCTCGGCCTCATACGGGTGACCGCCAGTGACGACCAGTACATCGAGTTCGGACGCGTTCATGGTGTCAGCGTCGCACATACAACGCCGTGCGCTCAGGGTCGCACGAGCACCTTGGTGTGTGGTGAGGATCCGCTGGCGAGATCCGCAAGTGCCGCATCGAGGCCGTCAAGGCCAACGGTGTTGGAATGCAACGGATCGAGTTGGATTCGCCCATCGGCGATTAGGCCCATCGACCGGTCGAAATCGTCGTAGGTGTAGGCCAGCGCAGCCGACACGGTGACTTCTTTGACCAGCCACGTCGACGGCTCGATTGTCGCCGGTTGATGCGTGAACCCGATGATGCACACCCGACCGCCGCGCCGCACATGACCGACGGCCCCTTGGATGGTCTCGGGACGCCCCACGCATTCGTAGACCACATCGGCACCCAACCCCCGCGACAGTTCGGCGATTGTGGCGGCTGCCTCGTCGGGTGTGACCGCGAGTGTGGCCCCCACAGCGAGAGCCAGTTGACGTCGCGCCTCGTTCGGCTCGATCACGATGGTGGTACCGGCACCGGCGGCCACGACGTACTGCATGGTGGTCAACCCGATTGGCCCGGCCCCTTGCACCACCGCGAGCTCGCCTGGCGTGGGTGCGGTATGGCGCACGGCGTGGTACGACACCGTTGCCGGTTCCACCTGAGCGGCCTGCTCGGGGGTGAGGCCCGCGGCCACCGGCACCAGCCGGCTGGCGTGCACCGCCAGTCGGGGTGCGAAGCCACCGTGCGGTGGGGCGTAGGGGTCACGCCCAACAGCAACCAAAAATGACGCTGCGCAATAGCGCGCATGACCAGCCCGACACGGCTCGCAGGTGCCACATGACGGCGGCACGGCCACCACCACTCGGTCGCCCTCGGCGAGGCGACTCGTATCGGCCCCGAGTGCGGAGACCACACCGGTCCACTCGTGTCCGCAGATCGCCGGGTTGTAGGGGTCACCCGATTGGTACGCGTGAATGTCCGTGCCACAGATGCCGCACAGGTCGATGTCGACCACGGCACCTCCGGCGAACGGCTCTGGTTCAGGGAACTCCACGAGCTCGAGTTGGTGTTTCCCGGTGATCAGTGCAGCATGCATGTGTGCGATGATCGCACAATGATCATCGTTTCTGCAGAAATTGAATACGCCGACCGCGCTGCGCGCGACCATGCCGTGGAAATCACCCGCGATATCCAACAGGCAACCCGCGACGACGAGCCCGGTTGCCTCGCCTACTGCTTCGCCCCCGATCCCTGCGTGGATCACCGCATCCAGGTGTACGAACTGTGGAGTGACGCCGAGTCACTCGCCAAGCACTTCGAACATCCGAATTACTTCAAGATGCGTGAGACCCTCGGGTCGGCGGGCATCACGTCGGCGGTGAGCCGTAAGTACGAGGTGTCGCGCGACGCACCGGTGTACAACGCCGATCACACCCCAACGGCTGGTTTCGACGCCTGATTCGTGCACATCGTCCGAGTGCGGTGTTGACATACCGGTCGATTAGTTTGGATGATATTGGTCCGACATCGACAAGGGGGACGCACATGGGGGACACACCGGTAGACGCACAGGGGCGACCGTGGGGCGACGCTCGCTCCCCGGGCATGAGCTATCAGGAATTGCTCGATACCGACACCCATGAGGTGCCGGCCGTTCTCCGTTTGGAGAGCCCCAAGTATCTTGGCAGCGACGACGTCGACATCTCGCGCTACATCAGCCGCGACTGGCATCGCCTTGAGGTCGAGCACATCTGGCGCAAAGCATGGCAATTCGCCTGTCGCGCCGAAGAAATCCCCGAGGTTGGCGACTTCTACCTCTATGAAATCGTCGACGACTCCTACATCGTCATCCGCACCGAGGACGGTATCCGCGCCTATGTCAACGCGTGTCTGCACCGCGGGCGCCGGCTGAAGGATTACAGCGGTTACTGCAGCGAGATCCGCTGCCCCTTCCATGGCTTCGCCTGGCAACTCGACGGGTCGCTACAAGACATCCCTGCCGACTGGGACTTCCCCCATGTGGAGGCTGACGAGTTCGGCTTGCCTCAGGCCCAGGTCGGTGAATGGGCAGGCTTCGTCTTCATCAACCCGAACCCCGACAACACCGAGACGTTGGAGGAGTTCCTCGGCGAGATCGTCGACCAGTTCGAGGTGTGGAACCTCGAGAAGCGCTACAAGCAGGCCCACGTCGCCAAGGTGATTCACGCCAACTGGAAGATTGCCCAAGAGGCGTTCTGCGAGGCGTACCACGTGAACGCCACCCACCCGCAGATCATGCCCTACCTGGGTGACACCAACTCCCAGATCGACGTATGGGACAACTTCTCGCGGGTGATCACACCCGCCGGTATCACCAGTCCGCTGCTCGACTGGGCGCCGACTCCCGACGAGATGATGCGCACCATGATGGACGTGCGCCATGACCAGGAATCGCCGATGCCCATCGACGACAGCACCGATATGCGTGCCGTCGCCGCCCAAGCGAGCCGTGAACGCTGGCGCGAGTTCGCCGGCGACGAATGGGTCGACTCGATGTCAGATGCGGAGATGATGGACTCGATCGACTACACGGTGTTCCCCAACTTCCACCCATGGGGAGCGTTCAACCGCATCGTGTACCGCTTCCGTCCGAACGGAGACGACCATCGTTCATCGATCATGGAGTGCATCTTCTTGGCCCCGTACCAGGGCGATACCCCACCAGCCCCGGCTCCGGTCCACTGGCTGGAGGAACACGAGACCTTCACCGATGCCACCGAACTCGGCATGCTCGGCAAGGTCTTCAACCAGGACCTGTTCAACATGGCCAAGGTACAAAAGGGCCTGGAGATGACCCGCAAGCCCGGCATCACCCTGGCGAACTACCAGGAGAGCAAAGTTCGCTGGCTGCACACCCTGCTCGGCGAGTGGGTCGACCGTGGCATCGCCGAATCAGGAACGGCCGTGAACGCGCCGCGACGTAGCTGACATCGAGGAGAACACCATGCTTGGAATTCGTCACCCGTTCACCGGCGCCCTCTACGAACGTGACGGCGAGGGCAACATCTTGGTCACCGATGGTGACCGCACCGGTCGATTCACATCTGAGGGCCAATGGCTCGACGGTGACCTGCGCGAGTGCGACCCGCAGATCTGCGGGTGGGTCGCCGGCCCGCAGGCGCTGAACCATCGCATGGCCGACTCAGAACGGAGCGACTGAGATGAGCCGCGACACCTTGGTTGATCTCGCACGACGCACGCTGGGGCACGCACGAGCGGGCACCGTGCCACTTGCCGACACCATCGCCAGGGTGCCGTCGTCCAACTACTACGACCCGACGCGTTGGGCGCTCGAAATGGAGCGGGTGTTCAAGCGCACACCGCTCGTTCTGGGGTTCAGTTGTGAGTTCGCCGAACCGCACAGTTACCGGGCGGTCGAGGTGGCCGGTGTGCCCGTGCTGATGACCCGCGGTGCCGATGGCAACATGCGGGCCTTCGTCAACATGTGCAGCCACCGTGGCGCCGTGATCGCTGAACCCGGCACCGCCGGTGTGTCGCGTCGGTTCACCTGCCCCTATCACGCGTGGAACTACGACACCGATGGAGCGCTTGTCGGCATCTTGGACCGCGCTGAGTTCGGTGATATCGACCCGTCATGCAATGGCCTGACACCACTGCCGTGTGCCGAGCGCGCTGGCATTGTGTTCGTGGGCCTGACCCCGAACGGATCGATCGATATCGATGCCCACCTGTGCGGATACGACGAGATGCTCTCCCATTTGGGTCTGGCCGACTGCCACCTCGTGGGACGCCAGCAGGTGAGCGGACCGAACTGGAAGGTGGCCTACGACGGCTACCTCGACTTCTACCACCTGCCGATCCTGCACAAGAACACCTTCGGGCCCGAGTACTGCAACAAGGCCATCTATGACGCCTGGGGTCCACATCAGCGGGTCAGCGCACCCGATGACCGCACCATGGCTCTCGACAGCATCGATGAGTCGGAGTGGACCGACGAGCAACTCACCCTCGGTGTGTGGACGATCTTCCCGCATACGTCCATCGCCGGCTTCAAGGTCGATCCGCCAGAGGGCAGCGACTCCACCGGTGGGCGGATGTTCATGGTCTCCACCCTGTTCCCCGGCGATGACCCCGACACATCGGTCACCGTCCAGAACTTCCTCGCCACCTTCGAGCCGGCCGAGGACATGTTGCCCGGTATCGCTGCCACTCAGGAGTTCTTGCTCGGCGTGGTCCGCGACGAGGACTATCTGACGGGCAACCGGATCCAACGAGCGGTGAAGACGGGTGCCAAACCAGATTTCCTCTTCGGCCGCAACGAGGCCGGTGGTCAGCGATTCCACGGGTGGGTCGACCGCCTGGTAGCCGCCGAGACCCTCGAGGATGCCTCCAATGAGTACGCGCGAGCCGAGCGCGTGTTCATGCGCTGACCCGACCGATCTCGTCAGGCCTCAGCGTGGGGGCCGGGGAATGATCGCCGGATCTCCCGGCTGCCACAGTTCGTGCGCACGACGCCACCCTGCAAAAGTTGACAGGATGTGCGGCGGATCGCCGTGGATCTCCGTGAAGCCTCCGGTCACCTCACGTGTGTCGAAGTACGCCGCATCCACACCATCGGCGTAGAGCCGGGTTGCGCATTCGAACCCCATGTCGGAGAGTCGTTGGAACTCCGCCTCGAAGTCATGGACCAATACACCGACGTGGTGGAAGCCGTACTCACCGTCGGCATACATGTCGCGATAGATCGACGGCGTGTCGTCATGCTGCTGGATGAATTGGATCATCATGTCACCGTGATAGCCAAAGGCATACGACACATCGGCCTCATGTTCAGTCCCGCGGTAATCGAAACGATCAGTCCGATGGTGCATTGTGATCACAAACGGACCAGCGTTGAACAACGCGCTCCAACGTTCGCACGCCTCCGCCACATCGGCGACCAAGTAGGCCTCTTGGAACAACGGATACCGACTGAGCAGACGTGACATTGATCCCCCCGAATCTGTTGTGACTACACAGGATGTCTCGGTCCGACGTTACCCATCCGCAGTCGTCGAAAGTGAGCCGGAGCGACGCTGTTGTCCCATTCGGCGCAGTAGATCTGGAAGACCGGCCAGTCCACCGGGCACGGCAACGGTCACGATGATCAGGGCTAGACCGGTCACTAGATATTGCTCAATCGAAGAACCCCCGCCGGTCAGCAAATAACCCGCAAGTGCCGATGGGGCAAGGCATCCGGCGATGACTGCACCTCCGATTGAGCCGATGCCACCGATGTAGGCCAATGCCAGTAATTGCAGACCATCTTGAGCTGACAGGCCCGCTCCCGTGAAGTCCACCGCCTTGTAGGCGAACATCACTCCTGCAACCGCGGCAATTGCAGAGGCCAACATCGCTGCCGTCACCTTCGTCCCGGGCACATCAATCCCTGATGCTGCGGCCGCGCGTTCATTCGAATTCACGGCAAACATCCGCCGTCCAAGCCCTGACCGACGAAGCCCAACCAACACCAAGCCGCATCCCACACAACACACGAGGGCGAGGAACGCAAAACGCCGAGATGGAAAGTCATCGCCGGCATAGATGCCGAGATCGACACCAAAAAGTCGCGGCTCCGCAACTCGGGCCAGACCACCATTACCGACGAAGGTGGGACTGCGATACAACACTTCATCGAACACCACCGCAACAGAGAAACTCACAATGGCGAACAAAACCCCACGCACGCGCAATGCGGGAATGCTGACCAGAGTGCCCACCACCGTCGTCAGCAAGATCGCCATGATCGGTGCGAGGGGGAAACCGAGGCCGTCGAATCGCGACAACATGAACGCGGCAAAACCGGCGAAGGACAGCTGAGCGAGAGATACCTGGCCAATGAACCCGGTCACGACCACAACCGACATCAAGAGCGTCGATACGAACAGAGTCTGAAGCAGAGCAAACCGCAGGGGCGACGACCCAATGGCGATCATGATGCACATGACAGCGATGACTGGCCACCACACCCACCATCGCGGTGGCGCCGCGGGCGGCCGTTGACCAGGTGCGACCACAAATGATCGATCAGGCAGGGTTCGCCCACCGACGATCAACATCACGACGATCACAGCGAAGGGCACGAGAGAGGAGAAGCCTCCCTGCAACAAGTTCGGCACGTGTCCCTTGGCAACCATGTGGACCGTGACAGCTTCGAACATGCCGATTCCCACACCGGCGAGAACAGCAACCATCACCGACTGCAAACGCGCGGCGAGCACCGCCGCAAGTGCAGGAACGACATACAAGCTGTAGTTGAACGGGCTGACACCTCCCAGCGAGCTCGCCAAGATGCCCGTGGTGCCTGCAACAAGCGTGGCGATGAGCCAGTTGATCTGACCGAGCCGACGGGGGTCGAGACCCAGCAGGATGGCTCCCTTTTCGTTCAAGAATGCTGCGCGCGTGGCGATTCCGAATCGGGTTCGCCGATACCCAGCAGCTATTCCACCACCGAGAACGAGGACGACTCCGGTGATCCACAGACGATCGACAGGAAACGACCGGCCAAACACGTCAATCACATCATCAGGCAGAATCGCGGGGGTGCGCCGCGTGCCCGCGCCAGCAGCTCGCACCATGAGGCCCTGTGCCACCACCGTGAGTCCCACCGTGGCCACAAGGCATGTCACCGCCGGTGCGCCGCGTAGCCGACGAAATACCAGCCGTTCGGCGACAAGAGTAAAAACCATGCCGACCAACAATCCAGCGATCGATGCCGGCCAGAACCCCCATGGGCTACCAAGGTCGTATCGATCGGGGATCACCACCACAGGCAGCACCAGATCCCCGGTCGCGCGCAGTTCGGCGTAGACGATCGCGGGGATCATCGCCATCGCACCAACGGCGAAGTTCACAACTCCGCTGCCGCGGTAGACGATGATGATCGCAATCGCAAAGGCTGCGTAAAGCGACCCTGTTCCCACCCCCAACAGGGCGAAGACAAGCCACACACTCATTGCAGCACCATCATCTGGCCGATGCGGGCGGGGGGACCGCCGGCGAGCAACACGCTGAGGGTCAGCCCATGGCGGCTTCGCCGAGATAGCTGGCCTCGAGCAGAGCGCGGTTCGCGCTCAACTCAGCCGCCGTACCCGACATGGATAGCTCGCCATGGTTCAACACGTAACCGCGGTCAGCAACCTCCAAGGCCATATGCACGTGCTGCTCAACAACGAGCACGCCGCAACCGGTCTCGTCCGCGATGTCGCGCACAATCGGCAACAATCGCTCCACGATGATCGGTGCCAATCCGAGGCTCATTTCGTCGACCAACAGAACCTTCGGATTGGACACGAGGGCGCGCGCCATCGCGAGCATCTGTTGCTCACCACCGGACAGCAGACCAGCCAGACGGTCGCCGAGGGGGCGCAACGCTGGGAGCAGGTCCATCGCTCGGTCGTACGCCGCCTTCCGGGCATCACGGGCGCCAGTGAGACCGAGTCGGATGTTCTCATCCACGGTCAGGTCGAAGAACAATGATCGGTCTTCGGCCACATGCGCCAATCCGCGTCGAGGAATTGTGTGCGCCTTGGTGCCGTCGACTTCTTCACCCAGCACAGTGACCGACCCTTCAATCGGCGCGAGCAGTCCCGACAATGTGAGCAGCGTGGTCGTCTTGCCGGCACCATTCGGGCCCAGCAGAGCAACCACTTCACCGGGTGCAACATGCATCGTCAAGTTCCGGACCACAGGGATTCCCCCGTAGCCCGTGAACAGGCCATCGACATCGATAAGTCGTTCGCTCATGACTGCTCCTCCGTAGCGATATTCAGTGCGGTTCCAGCGCTGGCCTGTGCCTCACCAGCCGATTCGCCGAGGTATGCGGCGATCACCGTGGGATCCTTTCGAACCTCAGCTGGGGTTCCATGGGCGATGATCCGCCCGAAGTCGAGCACATAGATGTAGTCACATACGTTGAGCACCAGACCCATGTCATGGTCAATGAGAAACAGGCTCATCCCTGAGGACAGGAACTCGCGCAGTTTGAACCCGAGTTTCTGGCTTTCCTGAGTGTCCAGACCAGCGGCTGGCTCATCGAGAAGCACAAGTTTCGGTCGCGCAGCAAGCGCACGAGCCACACCGATCAACTTGCGCTGGCCGTGGGACATGTCGCTCGGCAGTCGATCTGCGTACTCGGCCAGATCGAGGGCGTCCAGGGCCTCGTCAACCTGCTGCTGATAGGCGCGCTCACCACGGCCCGGCATCAAGATGTCGGTAATAAAGGAGTTCCACCGCGCCTTTTCTGCCGCAGCCATCAAGTTGTCACGCACCGTCAAGTCCTCAAACAACTCAAGCGACTGGAAAGTACGGGTTAGACCGAGATGCGCCCGTTCATCAGGTGACTTCCCCTCCAGGTCAACACCGTCGAATGTGACGGTGCCGGCCGACAGCGGCGTGAACCCGGTGATGGCATCGATGAAGGTGGTCTTGCCGGCACCGTTCGGGCCGATCAATCCGACCAGCTTGCCTTCGGTGATATCGATGTCGACTTGGTCATTGGCATGAAGACCGCCGTAGCTGACGGTCAATCCACGAGATTCGAGAAGTGCCATGTCAGCCCACCTCCGCAGTCACAGGGACATCATTCGCCGCCTCTGGAGCTGGCGCGTGCATGTCGGGTCGTCCATATCTGATTTGCCGGTACAGCGATCTCACAAACAGTGCGATGCCGGCACCGAGGAGCGGCATCCAGAGTTTCGAATAATCGTCTACGCGAATCGGCCACACGATCCAGCCCGCCACGTACCCAACCACGGCAGCGGGACCGAATTTGGTGAACCAGCCAACCCAACCACGACCAGCCTCACCGAAGGTTGGCGCAATGCCACCAAGCACGACCGCTGCAATCACAGCAAGGGCCCAGAAGATCAGGAGGCTGACGATCACCCACACCGTGTTGGAGTCGATGAATTGTGCGTTATAGATCCACAGCGCAAATCCAAACAGCAACACGGCGAGAATGGCGTTGACCACCTTGCGTCGTGGTCCCTCGCGCGCATCACGCAACGTTCGCGCACCGGGTATCACACTCACCAACCAGTTGCCGGCATAGCCCATACCTCCTTGGAAGAATCGGGCTGCACCTTCGGGATGCACGATGGCTGTGACAATCATGAAGAAGCCACCCAGAACAGTCAGGTAGCGATCCATGTTTGTTCCCTTCAAGAAGTAGTTCGAGAAGGTCGGCACCACCGAGCCTGCGAATACTGCGCCGCCGAACAGCGCCCCGTTGATGGAGGTGATACCACCGAGGTACGCAAAGGCCAGCAGGCTGAGGCTCACGCCGTAGACGAAGTTTGCCGACGACACCTCGACCTGCTTGAAGCCGAGCATGACGCCACCGATTCCGGCGATGGCCGCACTGAGACCAAAAGCCAACAACTTCGTGCGCGACACGTTGATACCAGCGGCCGATGCGGCTCGCTCATTGGCGCGAACCGCGAGGAAGCGACGGCCGACACCAGTACGGCGGATATTGGCAACTGCGATGGCGCACAGTGCCAGGAGAACCGCGCCGAAAATGACGAACGCTGGTCGTTCATTCAACTGCCGATCACTACGTGCGCCAATCGATAGACCGAACAGGTTCGGTTCTTTGACATAGGCGGGCACGCCTGCACGCAACTGCGTGAGTTCATCGTTCTCGAGGTACAGCGACTGCAGCGAGATGGCAAAGGCAATGGTCACCACCGCCAACTGCACGCCGCGAATACGCACGGCCGGGAGCCCAAGAAGTAGCCCAACGATCACAGCCGCGGCAACACCCAAAATGGCGGCAATTGGCCACGGCAATCCAGGTCCCGTGACCGGGACGAGGTTTGATCCGCGACCGATGCCATCGGCCATCATGCGGGCCATGAAGAACGCCGCCATGCCCGCAAAGCTCATCTGCGCGAGGGAGATCTGGCCCACGTACCCAGTGAGCAACACGATCGACAAGATGATGATGGCGAAAACGAGGCCCGTCTGAATGGATCCGGCAAAAATGGTGAGCGGCCCTGCGTTCTCGAAGATAAAGGCAAAGACCGTCAGACCCGTAATCCAGAAGAGGGTGTGTTCGATTTGACGCTTGGGCATGGGAGCCAACGGCAAGCGCTTTTCCTCCACGGTGCCGCGAATCGGTAGTGATTTGCCCCGAAGAACGAGCACCACGATGATCACGATCAACGGGATCACGTTGCGCACACCATCTTGGAGCCAGGTGAGCGGGCCCGTGAACCACGAGGACTTCTTCAAGTCGAGCAGGGTTTGCACTGCACCGAGTGCCAGGCCGCCGGCGACAGCAATCGGAATCGAGCGCAGGCCACCGATCAGTGCAGCGGCAAGTGCGGGCACGATCAGGGCCGTGAGACCGATCGGCGTAATTGTCCCCTGGATGGGACCGACGATGATTGCAGCCAACGTGGCGGTCACCGAGGCAAGCACCCAGTTGAGA
The DNA here is from genome assembly GCA_009923855.1 of Actinomycetota bacterium. Lineage (GTDB taxonomy): Bacteria > Actinomycetota > Acidimicrobiia > Acidimicrobiales > Ilumatobacteraceae > Casp-actino5. Next base: position 564 of record RFST01000045.1, on the reverse strand, counting down.
GCTGCCAGACGCTGTGGCGAGTAGCCGAGGAGGATTGCACCCTTTTCATTACCGGCAGCGGCACGGGTCGCGAGACCAAATCGGGTGAATCGATAGATCCCCCACAGGACAGCTCCGAGAAGAACGGTGAAACCAACCACCCAGACCGTGTTCTGCGGGAACGCCTTTCCGAGACCCAAGAAATTGTTCAGCGGTTCGTCAGGGACGATGCTCTTCGGCTGTGGGAACGAGTTGCCGAAGTTGATGAGGGCAACCCCTTGGAGATACAGCGTGAAGCCGACCGAGGCGACGACTTTGCCGAGTGGGGCCGCATTCCGAAGAGGTCGGAATACCAAGAAGTGAGCGGCGAGCCCGATCAGGACCGACATTCCTAGAGCGAGAATGAGCGATGGGACCATTGGCCATGAGCCATCGCTGTCGAGGGTGATCCTCACCGGCATGTTGACCGTGTGCGTGGGCAAGAAGTCACACCACGGCAAGAAGAGTTCACCACGGTTCCACGCCGTGTCGAACGTGAACATTCCGTACATCGCCATGGCACCGTGCGCAAAGTTCACAACGCCG
>RFST01000044.1 GCA_009923855.1 Actinomycetota bacterium | reverse complement strand
GCGGCCTTCTTGGCCACAGCGGACTTCTTCGCGGGCGCGGCCTTCTTGGGCGCGGCCTTCTTGGGCGCGGCCTTCTTGGGCGCGGCCTTCTTGGGCGCGGATTTTTTGCCGGGCGCCGATTTCTTGGCCGCGGACTTCTTTGCGGGTGCAGCTTTTTTTGGCGTCGTGCGGGCTGCAGATGCCTTCTTTGATGCGGACTTCTTGGCGGCCATCACCACCTCCTGATCGGCGGAGCACGATACCCGCTCCTCACGGCCAAATCGTGACCTTTCTCGAGCATTAGCTAACAAATGCGCGTGCTGACTTTTCAGACCTCGACTTTGACGACTGTGATCTGCGGTTCATCGCTACCACCACTGGTAATGCGTACATCCACGGCAAGGGTTTCGCGCGCAACCATGTCGCTATGGTCTCGCACCGCTGCAGCCACCTCGTCGCTGGTCACCAGATCAATCTCAATTCGGTCGCTGACATGAAGATCAGCATCACGTCGGGCACCCTGAATCAAGCGGATCACGTCGCGGGCCACGCCTTCGGCCTCAAGTTCTGGGGTGACAACAGTGTCGAGCACCACAATGCCTCCTCCGCGGGGAAGTGTGGCGGCCGCACCGTCGGCTGCTGACACGAGCACAAATTCGTACTCGCCATCCATCAGTTCCACACCGCCCACGACAACACGGTCATCGTCGACCGACCAATCACCGGCCTTGTGAGCGGCGATGACCTGCTGGGTGGAACCACCGAGCCGAGGGCCGAGCGCCTTGGGATGCAGCACCAGTGATTCGGTGCCGTAGGCGGCAACATCGGTGGTCACCGTGACGTCTTTCAGGTTGAGTTCGTCGGCGATCACCGCAGCATGTGCGGTAACCGCCTCTGCATCAGGTGTGGCTACGACGGCACCCGCGAGAGGCAAGCGCACCCGCAGCCCCGCCTGCTTCCGCAACGACAACAAGGTGGAACAGGCATCGCGCACCAATGCCATGCCCTGGCGCAACTCTGCATCGTCGGGCAGATCGGCCGCATCAGGCCAGTCACACAGGTGCACGCTGGTTCCACCTGCCAGACCGCGGTGAATGTTCTCGGTGATCATCGGCAGCAACGGCGCTGCCACACGGCACACCATCACCAGCGCGGTGTGCAAGGTGTCGATGGCATCACGATCGCCGTCCCAGAAGCGGTCGCGGCTGCGGCGGATGTACCAGTTGGTCAAGGTGTCGAGGAAACGCTCGACCTGCCCACATGCCCCGAACAGGTCGTAGGCATCCATCGACTCGGCCACACCGTCGATGAGATGACGAACCTCACCGAGTAGGTATCGGTCGAGCACATCGCTCTGATCGGTACGCACCGTGCCCACCACGTCGGCTGCACCCGCGTACAAGGTCAAGAAGTAGTAGGCGTTCCACAATGGCAACACGACCTGGCGAACCGTGTCGCGCATGCCCTCCTCGGTCACAGAGAAATCAGCGCCGCGCAAGATCGGGGACGACAGCAGATACCAACGCATGGCGTCCGCCCCATAGACATCGAACATCGAATTCGGGTCTGGATAGTTGCGCAGCGACTTCGACATCTTCGCACCGTCGTCACCGAGAACGATGCCGTGGCTCACACAATTGGAAAACGCCGGACGATCGAACAGCGCGGTCGCCAGCACATGCATTGTGTAGAACCAACCCCGCGTCTGCCCGATGTACTCCACGATGAAGTCACCCGGATAGTGATGCTCGAACCACTCTGCATTCTCGAATGGATAATGCACCTGAGCGAACGGCATCGACCCTGACTCGAACCAGCAGTCAAGAACTTCAGGCACCCGCCGCATCATCGACTGTCCTGTCGGATCGTCGGGGTTGGGGCGCACGAGGTCATCGATGGCTGGGCGGTGAAGATCGGTGACCTCAACGCCGAAATCGGCCTCGAGTTCGGCAATCGAGCCGTAGACATCAGTGCGTGGATATGCCGGATCATCACTGACCCATACTGGGATCGGTGACCCCCAGAACCGATTGCGACTGATCGACCAGTCACGTGCATTCGACAACCACTTGCCGAAACTGCCGTCTTTCACGTGCGATGGCACCCAGTTGATCCGCCCGTTCAACTCCACCATACGGTCACGGATTCGGGTGACCTCGACGAACCAAGACGAGATCGCCCGGTACACCAGCGGCTCGGCGCACCGCCAGCAGTGGGGATAGGCGTGGTCGTAGGAATCATGCCGCACCACGCGCCCCTCGGCCTTCAACCGCTTGATGATGTCGGGGTTCGCCTCGAACACATGCCGGCCGACGAAGTCGGTGATCTCGGCGGTGTAACAGCCCCGTTCATCCATCGGGCACAGCGTGGGGATGCCGGCCGCGTTGCAGACCATCTGGTCGTCCTCGCCGAAGCCAGGGGCCATATGCACGACGCCCGTACCGTCCTCGGTGGTCACGAAGTCGCCCGCGAGCACCTGGAATGCATGCTCAGTATCGGCCAGATAGTCGAACAATGGCCGATAGCTGCGACCCACAAGATCGGCTCCACGGACCGTCCCCACGCGGATGCCCTCGCCGATCTGGGCCTCGTAGGCATCCACCCGGGCATCGGCCAACAAGTAGATGTGCCCGTCGATCTCCACCTCGGCGTAATCGATGTCGTTACCGACCGCCAGCGCAAGATTTGACGGCAGCGTCCACGGAGTCGTCGTCCACGCCATGATCCGACGCCCGTCGTCGAGTTCGAACCAGACGGTGACCGCGGGATCTTGACGATCGCGGTACACATCGTCCATTCGGGTCTCGGTGTTCGACAGGGGGGTCTCACACCTCCAGCAATAGGCCAGCACCCGATAGCCCTCGTAGATCAGGCCGCGATCCCACAGGGTGCGGAACGCCCACATCACGCTCTCCATGTAGTCGCGATCGAGCGTCTTGTAGTCATTGTCGAAATCGACCCAGCGGGCTTGACGGGTGACGTAGTCACGCCATTCACGGGTGTAGCGCAACACGCTGGTCCGGCAGGCATCGTTGAAACGTTCCACGCCGAAAGCGGTGATTTCCGGATGGCCAGAGATGCCGAGTTCACGCTCGGCTTCCACCTCGGCCGGCAAACCGTGGCAATCCCAGCCAAAACGCCGCTCGACCCGTTCGCCACGCATCGTCCGGTAACGCGGAATTGCATCTTTGACGTAGCCGGTCAGCAGATGACCGTAATGCGGCAACCCGTTGGCAAATGGCGGTCCGTCATAGAACACAAACTCGTTGTCGCCGTTGTCCCCGGGAGCGCGCGCCGCAACCGATGCCTCGAATGTTCCCTCGCGGCGCCAGGCCTCGAGAACCTCGGTCTCCAGCGAGGGTAGGTTCGGTTGGGAGGGTACGTGGGGGTACGTCACAGCAGCGTCCAATGATTGTTGTCGGGCAGCGTCGAGGCTACCCACCACCGTGTCCGGGTGGCTCAGGAGTCGGCGGTATGCGCCGAGCCGGCGGGCTTGAGCAGGTACACCCCGTTGGCGACCTTCTCCATCGACCCGTCCAGGGCATAACACAGTCCTGATGCAAAATCGATCAGCCGACGAGCGATCTCGCGGTCGGACTCTTCGAGATTCATGATGACCGGCTGACCGGCCTTGAAGGCATCAGCGACCTCTTGAGCCTGATCGAATCGACGTGGTTTCACCGTTGCTGGCTCGGCTGTCGGGCGGGTGACCCGACCGATGCGCACCACATTCGAGTCGTCGCTGCTGCGCGGATCGAAATCTCTCGAGGGGAATACCGGTCGCCCATCGTCGGTGGGACGGCGCGCGGGCGCTGACTCATCATGGCCGCCGTTGGGGCGTGGACGCACGGTGTCGACCTCGTCATCGTCGAGGTACTCAAAATCTCCGTCGTAGACATCGTCGGGCCCAAGACCCAGATAGTCCATCGCACGTTTCCACATCGACATTCCTTGGCCTCCTCGACATGCGAGGCTACCCCACGACACCGTGGAGATAGTGGATGACGTGGGGTCATCCACCGCTCGAGGCGGTCATCGACGCGCACCGAACAGTGCGGTACCCACCCTCACCATCGTGGTTCCGCAAGTGACCGCAATGTCGAGGTCATCGCTCATCCCCATCGAGCACTCCCGCAGCCCGAGCCGGTCGACCAGCGCCCTGGTGGCGGTGAACGCTGCCTCGGTGGCCCCACGGTCGCCATTGGTCGGGCCCACCGTCATAAGACCGAGCACATCGAGCCCGCGTCGATGGGCGTGCTCCACCAGATCGTGCACTTCCGTGGGGGTGCACCCCGCCTTGTTGGTTTCGCTGCCGTGATGCACCTGGATCATCACTGCGATCCCAGCATCGCGCCGGGCGATCTCGTCGATGAGTGACGTGCGGTCGACGCTCTGGATCACGTCAACTCGTCCGGCCACCATGCGCACCTTGTTGGTCTGCAAGCCACCAATGAAATGAACCTCCACCCCTGTGGCACGGGCTGCAGCCAACACCTCAGCCTTGTCGCGAACTTCTTGGGCGTAGTTCTCCCCCACTGCGGTGATACCCGCATCGCAGGCTGCCTGCACCGCCCACGGGCCGTGCGCTTTGGTCACGCCAACAACCCGCACACCGTTCGCTCCGAGGTCGGCCAGGCGAGAGGTCAACTCCGCATACGCGACCGCGACATCAACCTGCATCTCGCTCATCCAGGCACCATCGCATCGAGGCGCGCCGCAGTCGCGAACCGTTCGGGATCGCGCCGCACCCGATGCGAATACATCTCGATGTCGCATCCAGTGCAGCCACCCAGGTGCACAATTGACGACGACGCGATGCCTCGCCCGAGCAGCGCCGCCGACACGGCGGCCCGCATGTCAAGCGCCGGCGAGCCAGAGCGCGTCTGTCCGGCGATGACCGCGGCATCGACTCTGGCGCCATCGGCGACCGCGGCGAGATCCTCCTCGGAAAACTCGTAGCAGCACGGCCCAATCGTTGGCCCGATGATCACGGTCGCCGCCTCGTTGGCGAGCGCATCGACCGCCGCATCAATCGCCCCGCCTGCGACCCCACGCCAACCAGCGTGCGCCGCAACCAGCCTCGACCCGGTGGCGTCAACTGCCACGATGGGAGCGCAATCTCCCGTCCACACCGCGAGAACGGCGTCACGGCACTCGGTGACCGCCACATCACCAACCTCGCCGTCACGGCCACCGGCATCGGTCACCACAACGACGTCGATGCCATGACGCTGATCGAGTTGTGTCCACTTACCCGGCATCACTCGCTGGCGACGCTCGTTAAGAACCTTGACCGGTACGTGCTCGGGGTGCATATCTCCATCGGCACGCGTCGACACCACAACCGTCAGGCCGAGGACCGCATCGCGATAGGTCAGCGGCAGCGCAGGATCCTCACTTGAGGAACGATGGGACGTCGAAACCGTCGTCGTCCTCATCGGCGGGACCGTCATCGTCGGCGAAGAGTTCGGTGAGTCGTGACGACCCCGACGAGCTCGCCGCAGGTGCGGCATCCACACGGTCGAAACCGGCGGCGACCACGGTGACCTTCACCTCTTCACCCATCTCATCATCGATGACGGTGCCGAAGATGATGTTCGCATCGGGATGCGCAACGCCGTGAATAATCTCGGCCGCGGCATTCATCTCGAACAAGCCCATGGACGAGGGTCCCGTGATGTTCAGTAGCACGCCGCGAGCACCGTCGATGGCCGACTCGAGCAGCGGCGACGAAATCGCCGTCTTGGCCGCCGACACCGCACGATCATCACCGGTTGCCGACCCGATACCCATCAATGCAGAACCAGCGTTGGACAACACCATCTTCACGTCGGCGAAGTCGGTGTTGATCAGTCCCGGAGTCGTGAGCAAGGTGGTAATGCCGGACACGCCCTGCAGCAGGACCTCGTCTGCCATCTTAAACGCCGCCATGAAACTGGTCTTGTCGTTCGCCACCGAGAGCAGCCGCTCATTCGGGATGACGATCAGCGTGTCGACTTTTTCCTTCAGACGCTGCACACCGGCATCTGCTTGCACCGCCCGGCGCCGACCCTCGAAATTGAACGGCCGCGTCACGACACCGATGGTCAGCGCCCCAGCTTCGCGTGCAATTTCAGCGATGACGGGTGCTGCGCCGGTGCCGGTACCACCGCCCTCACCAGCGGTGATGAACACCATGTCGGAGCCCTTCACGACTTCGGAGATCTCGTCCGAGTGCGCCTCGGCAGCACTACGACCCACCTCGGGATCGCTGCCGGCACCCAGCCCACGCGTGAGTTCACGGCCGATATCAAGTTTGACATCGGCGTCACTCATCAATAAGGCCTGTGCATCGGTGTTCACTGCGATGAACTCAACACCGCGCAGTCCCGCGTCAATCATGCGATTCACGGCGTTCACGCCGCCGCCGCCAACGCCAATCACCTTGATGACGGCGAGGTAGTTCTGTGGGGAGCCGTTCATCTGGTCGTCCTTCCCTGGTCCACCGGCGTGTTCCGGTGTGTCGTGTTCTGTCGACTCATTCGCTCGTGTCCTTATGGGCTACGCAACCCACTCCGGTACAGCCGCACCGGCAGTGACCGGATGCTAGCGCGATCAGCCCCGCGTGAACCATGATGGCCACCTCAAGGCGTACATTACGAGACGGTCACCTCATCGGTGGACACATCGATTACCGAGCCGGCCGGCGGCGATGACGCAGTGAATACGGTCTCGAGGCGCACAAGTTTGTCGAACAAATCCCGGGCGGCACCGAAACGGATCCGCGTCGAATCGTCAAGAACGACTTGAAGATCGGTCCCGGCAGCATCAACGCGCAACTCGGCCACACGGTCGCGCACCGTGCCGGTGAGTACGTCAGCAAGCCGTGCCGCACCGACGTGGCCCACGGGCGCATAGGCACCAGCGGGGAGATTGGGCGAATCTCCCGAGATCAACAAGAGATACTCAAAGGGCCAGCCATCGATCACATCGAGCACCCTGCCCTCCGCGTCGAGCACCCGAAACAGGCCATCGGGGGCCGGATACGACAGCACGGGTTCGCGTTCACGAAGGTCGATGCGCAACCCAAACGGGAAATCGGTGCGGACCAGCGCCGTATCAACCCATGGGATCGCTTCGAGCTGGTCTCGTGCGGCATCGGTGTCGAATAAGAGCACCGGGGTGCCGACGGCCTGGTCGATCACCGCCTCGAGTGCGACCGGGTCGGTGTACACCGCTCCGGTGACCTGCACCGACTCGCGTCGGATGCCAAACAATGACGACCCCAGCAGAGTCAGCACACCGACCACGATGAGCGCCACCACCACGATGACCCCAAATCGCGCTGTGCGGCGGTTCACGATTCGGCGCCGGATCTCCGCACGGCGATCCCGCACCCGGTTTTCCATCTGGTGGCGCAGGTCACGACCGCTCGCGCTCACCACATTGGCGTCATCGTCATCAATAATCACCCGCCGACCCGCCGAGCTGCGCGCGTCTAGGTCTCCTTCGATGTACACGGCATCGGGCAGGTCATCATCGGTGATCGACACCACCCGCTCATGGCGGCGGCGTCGAGAATCGTCCGTGGCATCCACCGGTTCCGACGGTACCCCGCGGTCACTGTCACGTGAGGTCACGACACCTCCTCGAAACCGATCAGGCGGACCTCGCTTCGCAACAGGTACCCGGTCGCCTCGTGTACGCGGGTGCGCACCTCAGCCATCACAGCGGCCACATCGTCAGCGCGCCCACCTGGATCGGCCTGAATGAAGTTGGCGTGCTTCGTCGACACTCGATGATGACCAGATCGCCCGCAGCCCGAGCCGGTCGATCAACTCCCCTGCCGCCACCCGCCCGGGCTCGGGATTCACGAATACCGAGCCGCAATTCTGGCCACCGGGTTGATTCTCACGACGCCAACGATCTCGTCCACCCGGGCGACCGACTGTGTCGCATCACCGGGGGCCAGGCGCAGTTCAGCAGATATGACGATCTGGTCATCATCGAGTGTCGACGAACGAAACCCGAGCCCCAGAGCACTTGCCGGCATGGGGCTGAGCCCACTGCGCGTCGCAACATCGATCCCTGCGAGTGACGCGGCCATATCCGCGCCATGGCCTCCCGCATTCATCCGGACGGCGCCACCGATCGTCCCGGGCACCCCGACCCCCCATTCGAATCCGGTCACTCCCGCCGTTGCGGTTCTGCGGGCGACGACGGGCAGTTGCGCCGCGGCGCCGGCAATGACCCGGACGCACGCCTCGTCATCTGCTTCGGTGATCTCAATGCGCTCCGCCCATGCACCGAGCACGACAACAAGGCCCTCAAACCCGCGATCGGCCACCAACATGTTCGATCCACGACCCAACGTGACCATCGGGACGTCGTGACGGGCCACACAGGCAAGCAGCGGCGCCATCGACACCGGATTGACAACGGTCACCATCAGCGCAGCGCACCCACCGACGCGATAGGTGGTGCGCGCCCCAAAGGCCGCCTCGGCTGCGATGTCGAATGCCACGCCGTCGTGTTGCGCCGCGCGCAGGTCGTCAGCGAGCTCTGCGACGCCCACCTCAGTGCCTCCGCCGGGAGCGACGCACGGCCACGACTTCATCGGGGAACGACGCGATATCCCCACAACCCATCGAAATGCACACGTCGCCGGTCCCGATCTCATCGGCGACGAAGCGCACCAGATCCTCACGACGCGGCAACCACACCACTCGTCGAGTGGGGTCGGCCTCGCACACGGCATTCACCACGAGCTTGCCGGTGACCCCTGGTAGTGGCTGGGTACCCGACGCATATATGTCGGTCAAGATCACCAGATCGGCGGCACCAAAGGCTGTGCCGTAGTCCTGCCACATTTCCGCCATGCGGTTGTAGCGGTTGGGCTGGAAAACCGCCACGATCCGGCGCCAGCCATCGCCCGAGTCGCGCGCGCCGGACAGCACCGCGTCGATTTCTCGCGGCAGATGCGCGTAGTCATCAACGAACGTCGCGCCGTCATCACTGGCGCGGACGTCGAAACGTCGTGCCACGCCCCCAAATCGTGCGAGCGCCGCAGCAGAGACTGGGCCGTCGACTCCGAGCAGGTGGGCGAGAGCTATGACGCCGCAGGCGTTGGCCACATTGTGTCGTCCGCGCAGCGGTAGGCGTACCGACGCGATCTCGTCGCCGTCGTATTCCACCCGGAAGCGAAATGCCCCACCGTCGGGTTCGGCATCGACGATCCGGTTCTCTCCATAGGTGACCGCGCCGGCTGCTGCCGCAAGTGACGCCGCAACCGGGTCGTCGGCGCACACCACACGCGGACCATCGACCGCGGCGAGGAACCGGCGGAATCCGTCGACCACCGCATCGAATGAGCCGTAGTGATCAAGGTGGTCCACGTCCACGTTGGTCACGATCGCCGCGCGTAGCGGAAGGCGCAGGTGTGTGCCATCGCTCTCATCGGCTTCGATGACAAAGTCGTCCGACCCTGTCCACGCAGCCCCAACGCCCATATCGGTGACGTCCCCGCCGATCACAAAACCGGGCCGACGGCCGGCTTCGGTGAGCGCGAGCATCAACATCGATGAGGTCGTGGTCTTGCCGTGGGTCCCGGCGACACCGATCGCGCGAGTGGCCGCGCAGATCGCAGCGAGGACCTCGCTGCGATGCACCGTGACGATTCCGCGGCGGCGTGCTTCGTCGAGTTCGTTGAGGTCGGCCGGAATCGCCGTGGAATAGGTGACGACATCGGCATCCACGACGTGTTCGCGGGAGTGCCCGACGTACACATGCACGCCAGCGGACCGCAACCGATCAAGGATCTGCCGCTCTCGGATGTCACTCCCAGTGACCGTATGCCCCATACCCACCAGGGTCAGCGCGACCGCACTCATCCCCGGACCGCCAACACCGACAACATGCACCCGACGGGGCTCCGACAGGTCCACCGCCGGTGGATTGATGGGAGCGAGGTCGGGTGTGGACACGGTGTCAGGCTAGGGCGACCGACTCGATCAGACCGGCCAATCGGGCGTCGCGATGCACCGCACCGCGTTCGTAGGCCTGGCGCGCCATCACCGCGCGACGAGGCTCATCAGACATCACATCAATGACAGCGCGGGAGATTCGCTCAGCGGTCGCAGCACGGTCGGTCGACTCGTCGACAGCAACCGCTGCATCCACCTCGGTGAGCCAGTGCACATTCTGACGCTGGTGGTCATCGGCAGCACCGGCCCACGGCACGAGCACAGCTGGAGTTCCGGTCGCAGCAACCTCGTGCACCGTGGATGCTCCGCCGCGACCAACCACGAGATCACATGCAGCCCACAGATCCACCATGTCACCGGCAAAGTGCTGATGCCGGTACTCGATAGAACTGCCCGACGGTACGACCGCGGCGTCGTAGCGTCGACCGCTCAGATGCCAGATCGTCATCGCGGTGCCGGCATCGTGACGGTCGAGCAGCAACTGCACCGCGTCATTCAGCACCAATGACCCGAGCGACCCACCCATCACCAGCACCATCGGCTGCTGCGGGTCGACACCGAGTCGTTGTCTCGCGTCCGCACGATCACGCTCTCGATCAATGGTCAAGATGGCCTGACGAATCGGTGCCCCGGTCACGGTGGCGCGTGGCAGCGGGGATGCATCGAACGCAACGGCACAGGCCGTCGCCCACCGCGCCGACACGGTGCTGGCTCGACCCGGTCGGCGGTCGTAGCTGATCACCACGATGGGGATCCGCCGGCGGCGTGCCGCGAGCACCGCCGGCATCGAGGCATATCCGCCGACCGACACCACCGCACCTGCATTGATGTCGTCGAGCAGGCGGCCCGCACGGCGCGACGCGGCAATCATTTTTGGAACAAACGACAGATTCGACCAGCGCAATGACCGTTGCAGTCCCACGACATCCATGAAGGTATGCCCAAGCGGTGTCGGAGGAATCAACTCGGTTTCGATACCGCGTTGGGCACCCACGTAATGGATATCTGCCCAGTCACGACCTGCAGCCACCAGAGCTTCGGCCGTGGCGATCGCCGGCAACACATGGCCCGCCGTGCCGCCGCCGGCGATCACGACTGGGCGTCGACTCATCGTTCGCCAACACCTCGGCGCGCAACGTTCATCAACAGACCCGCAGCGATGATCGACACCGCCATCGACGTGCCGCCGTGCGAGAAGAACGGCAGTGTGAGCCCAGTGACCGGCAACCGTCCGACCACACCGCCGATGTTCACCATGGCCTGCACGCCGAACCAGGCGGAAATACCCCCAGCCAGCAACATGCCGAATCGGTCGGGTGCCGCGAGGGAGGCCTGCACACCACACCAGCAGAACAGAGCGAACACTCCGAGAACAGCCACCACTCCCACCAGCCCCAACTCGTCGGCAATGACGGCGAAAATGAAGTCGCTGTGCGCCAAAGGCAGGTAGCCCAATTTCGAGATGCTGCCACCGATGCCAGATCCGAACAGTCCACCGTTGGCGATGCTGAGCAGGCCCTGCCACGGCTGATAGGAGAGGAGGTCTTTATTGCCCTCGATGTCCAAGAAGGCCGTGAACCGGCCCATCCGCCGTGGCGATGTGAGCACGAGAAGCCAGAAGAAGGCACCGGCGCCGACGATGGGAACGAGCAGGTGCACGAGCGGCACGCCAGCCATGAACGCCATTGCAGCCAACACCGCAAGGATCACCAGCAGGGATCCAAAGTCACCCTGGAGGAGAAGAAGCACTCCGGTGACAACGAAGACAATGATCACGGGCAGCACCGTGCGACGGAAGTTGTTGGCCTCTTTATGCCGACGGTCCAACATGGCGGCAACGAGGATGATCAAGATGAGTTT
>RFST01000043.1 GCA_009923855.1 Actinomycetota bacterium | reverse complement strand
CTCATGCACTCGAAGTTGCGACCACCGATCGGTGTGCGATGCAGGTTCACGGTGGGGGCCAACAACACATGGGCCGATTTCGAGCGGGCCTCGCGGCCAAGGGCGACGCCCACCTCGTGAATCAGGCTCGGATCGAAACTTGCGGCGAGCGCGGTGCCGCAGGGGAACGACGCCGACCGAGGGCCGTTCCAGTCGGTGCCGCGCACGCCGGCTGGCCCATCCGACATGCGGATGGCAGGAATTCCTGCAGCGGCAGGCGTGTGCCACATATCGGCACCTGCCATCACCGCGATGCGCTCGGACAGCGAGTCGCTCATGACCCCACCCCAAACATCTCGGTGGTGATCACCGCGGTTCCTTCCAGCGACCGGTGCACCGGGCATCGGTCGGCGATCTCGAGGAGGCGTTCACGCTGTGACGCATCGAGCGCTCCTCGAAGGGTGAGCGAGCGATCGAAATGGTCTCGTCCATCGACGCGGCGATGATCGACGTCGACCTCGACCCGTTCGAGGGGCCACTTCTTGCGGTCGGCGTACATGCGCAATGTGATCGACGTACACGCTCCGAGGGCCGCACACAGATAGTCGTAGGGGTTCGGTCCCGCCCCATCACCGCCGACACTGGGCGGTTCGTCAGCAATGAGTTGCATCGTGCCGATGGTGACATCGTTCTGGTACCGCCCGCGGCCAGATTCGGCCACGGTCACGCGTGGGTTGTGTGACACACGCCGACCGTATCAGTAGGTGGATCGCCCCATTAGCGGTGCGATACTCGCGGTTCGTGACCGATCTGCAGACCCGTCGCCGCCAAGTGGCCAACCTTCCGCACCGGGTCATCACCCCGTTGCGCGATGTGTTGCATCGCGAGTCGACCGCTGGCATGTTGCTGGTCATCGCCGCCGCGGCCGCCGTGGTATGGGCCAACTCGCCGTTCTCCGATTCGTACGACAGTTTCTGGAACGCGGAGATCGCACTCGATGTGGCCGGGCACACCCTGGGCATGGAGTTGCGGCACTGGGTCAACGATTTGGCCATGGTGCTCTTCTTCTTCGTCGCCGGCCTGGAGATCAAACGCGAAATTACCCACGGCGAACTCCGTGACCCCAAACATGCGTCGCTGCCCATCGCGGGGGCGATCGGCGGCATGGTCGTGCCGGCGTTGCTGTTCACAGCACTCAACGTTGGTGGTGATGGCAGCCGAGGCTGGGGCATCCCCATGGCCACCGATATCGCCATCGTCATGGGTGTTGTCGCACTTATCGGCACGCGCGCACCCGCGTGGATCAAGTTGTTCTTGCTGGCCTTGGCCATCGTCGACGACATCGGGGCGATCGTCGTGATCGCGGTCTTCTACTCCGAAGGCGTGTCGTTCACATGGCTGGCCATTGCCGCAGCCGCGCTGCTAGCTGCCCTCGCTATCCGTTCCCGAGTCGGATGGATCGGCGCCTATCTCGCCCTCGGTGGTCTGTGCTGGTTCGCACTGCACGAGGCGCACGTTCATCCGACTCTTGCCGGGGTTGCATTCGGTCTGGCCTCGCCGGTCACACCGCGCCGCACCCAGTTGATGGTCGATGCCGCCGAAGTTCCCAACGATGTCGACTATGCCACCGCATGGGACCTCACGAAGCGGGCGCGCGAGAGCGTGTCGGTGGTGGAGTGGTTGCAGCACCGTTTGCATCCGTGGTCGGCATTTCTGGTGGTGCCCGCCTTCGCGCTCGCCAATGCCGGGGTGCCGGTGTCGGGAGAATCAATTCGCGAGGCCGTATCCGCTGATGTGACCTGGGGCATTGTTCTCGGCCTGGTGGTTGGCAAAGCCGTCGGAATCACCGCAGCAACCCGACTGGCGGTTGCTCTCGGCATCGGCCGGCTTCCCCGGGGCATGACCTGGCGCTACGTGACCGGGGCCGGAATGCTCGGCGGCATCGGATTTACGGTGTCGTTGTTCGTCACCGAGTTGGCCTTCGGCGATTCGACTCTGGCCGAAGATGCTCGCCTCGCGGTGCTGTTCGCATCGCTTGTCGCCGGTGTGATCGGCTGCGCCATCGTCTTGCCCGGTCGGGTGGGTGACCGATTGGAGGACGCCATCTCCTCAGGTCATGACTCGTGAGTTCACCGTTGCCCGGCCACACCAACATCGCGTCGCTGTTCGCCTATGGCACCTTGCTGCCCGGTGAAGAGCGCTGGCGCATGCTGGCGCCATTTGTCGTCGACGAGGGCTTCGCCGACACCGTGCAGGGTGAGGTGTACGACACCGGCCTCGGGTATCCAGCAGCTCGCTTCGACCGGGCCGGTGTGATTCATGGTCGAACTTTCCATCTGCTCGCATCGTCACTCACCGATGCCCTCCAGGTACTCGACGAAGTAGAGGGAGTGGTGGACGGCGAATATCGACGCATCGTCGTGACCACCACGGCGGGCTATCAGGCCTGGTCATACGAGTGTGGGGCGATCGAGGGAATGCGCCTCACCGCGCTGGCGAACGGTGACTGGGTGTCGCGACACCGGTCCAGTGATCACGTGGGCGACGACCGCAGGTGAGCGGTGACCAACTGATCAGTCGCGGTCGAGCACCTCGGGGGCGATGATCTCGATGCTGACAGCGACCACGGCTTCTGCGTGAGCGCGTGCCTGCTCTGGGGTGAGCGTGGGGCCAAGTTCCACCGTGAAGCCGGTGCCGGGATCATCAAGAACGGTTCGTGACCATTGCGAGGCCGTGCCGGTGTAGGTGCCGCCGGTGACCTCCACAATCGGCAGGTCGGTGAGTTCGGCATACCGATTGCGCACCTGACCGGAGAAGCCTCCCGCTGGATTGATGCGGTTCAGATCTTGGTGGTACCACAGCACCAGGTGTGGCTGGATGCGCTCACCGAGATCGACGACTGCGCGCGTCTCGGGTTCGGAGGCGGCGTCGGGGCCGCCGTACTGCCAGTCACCCGGTTGAGCCAGCGGTGCCCAGTTCTGAGGGAAGTTGCGATTGAGATCGACCCCATTGGCGTTGTGGCGTCGAACCGAGCGTTCGCCGTCGGGGTTCATCGATGGCACGAGCCACAGTTCGACGTCGCCGGGTAGATCTAACCGTTCAAGTTCGTCGATGATGGCGAGCCCAGCGGACTCGTCACCGTGGATCACGCCGACCACCAGCACCCGCACGCCATCGGGGTCGCCCCGGCGGATGACCTCAATTGGTTGACCGAGGACCGACCGCCCGATCTCGAGCGGGCGATCAATAGCAACCTCAGTGATGTCATCGATATCGGCCAGCGTGGGCGCAATGGTTGTGGTCGTTGTCGATGTGGTGCTCGTTGTCGTCGTTGTCGATGTGGTGCTCGTCGACGTAGTGGTCGCAGGAAGTGTCGACGTTGTCGTCGACGTCGTCGCTGGTGCAGCCGGCGTATCGGAGCTGCACGCCGACAGCGAGACGGCGCCGAGGCCGATCACCGTCGCGACAACCCGAGCCCGTGGCCTCATGCCCCCAGCGTAGAGGCCGCACACCAATGGTGTTCAGCGCCTGCTCCCCTTGACCTGTAAGCGCTTTCATGACACCAAGACACATGGCGTGTATCGGTTGGCTAACACACGGTTACCGGCCGGAACCCCATCTATTCCAACGGCGGCTCACTAACGGGTGGTCCGATCCAAGGGGAGACAGCATGAGAACACGAGCTCGTCGGAGTATCGTGCCGCTGGTGGTGTTCTTTGCTCTGCAGCGCTACTTCGTGCGTGGCATCCTCGCCGGTTCCGTGAAGGGCTGACCTCATGACCCATCCAGCATTCGACCCAGCAGTGAACCGAGTGACCCGCGATCTCGGTGTGGAGATTCCCATCGTGCAGGCGCCCATGGGATGGATTGCTCGTAGCCAGTTGGCCTCAGCGGTGTCGGCGACCGGTGCCTGCGGCATCATCGAAACGTCGTCCGGTGAACTTGATGCGGTACGTGACGAGATCCGTGCGATGCGCAACCTCACCGACCGTCCCTTTGGCGTGAATATCGCTCAAGCGTTCGTACGTGATCCGGCCATCGCCGAGTTCGTCATCGAGCAAGGCGTGCGGTTTGTGACGACGTCGGCGGGTTCACCCACCAAATACACGTCCGTCCTCAAAGAAGCTGGCCTCACCGTGTATCACGTGGTGCCCACCCTCGCCGCCGCGCTGAAAGCGGTTGACGCTGGCGTCGATGGACTGGTCGTCGAAGGCGGTGAGGGCGGCGGATTCAAGAGCCCCACACCGGTGTCCACCATGGTGCTGTTGCCGCTGATTCGCTCCCGGGTTGATGTGCCGATCATCGCTGCCGGAGGCATCTGCGACGGTGCCACGATGGCCGCAGCGTTCGCTCTCGGTGCCGAGGGTGTGCAGATGGGCACCCAGATGGTGGCGGCAGCCGAATCACCGGTACACACAAACTGGAAGCAGGCCATCGTCGACGCTGCCGAGGTCGACACGGTGTTCTTGAACCAGCGCCACTCCCCCGCCTTACGGGCATTGCGCACCGAACGCACCAGTGCGCTCGTCGACGCCGAACACAACGTGTTCGGTGACTTCGGTGACCCCCAGGCGCTGTACTTCGGCGGTGACATGAACGCAGCGATTGCGCTCTCTGGGCAGGTCGCTGGCCGCATCGACGAGGTGCGCCCAGTTGCGGACATCATCGCCGACACGGTGGCCGGATTCGCCGCTGCTGCCGCACGCCTGCAGGGCTGATCACCCGGCGCTGTCCGCGTACCCGATTGGTCAGCCGAGCAGTCGTCGTATGCGCGAGGTGCTGACCTGAGCGTTGACGCCCACCGGTTGGGCAAACAACGACATCCGGAGCTCCTCGAGCAACCAACCGACCTCGTCGAGATCCACGGTGATCGAGTCGTCGGTGCGCGCTCGAGCACGTAGATCGGCGTACCGCTCTTCTAGCGGGGTTACCTCGGCGATACGTGATCGGTCACGTTCGAGGCGTCCACCGAGTTGGTCGAGGCGGAAGTCCACACCGCGCACATACCGGTGTACATCGCCGAGACGTCGCGAACCCGCTCGGGCCACAAAGCCCGGCCCAACCAGTCGCGAGAGATGTGATGACGCGTCGGCCACGGTGGTGGCAGCCGCGGGTGCCCGCAAGGCCTCAAGACGTCGATGCACATCGGCGGCAACATGCACGATATGCAGGGCCGAATCGACGATGTCGACAGCAATCTGGGCGCCCTCGGTGCGCATACGATCG
The DNA here is from genome assembly GCA_009923855.1 of Actinomycetota bacterium. GTDB lineage: Bacteria > Actinomycetota > Acidimicrobiia > Acidimicrobiales > Ilumatobacteraceae > Casp-actino5. The sequence goes on along the minus strand of RFST01000043.1, from coordinate 6,681 downwards.
CACAGCGCCTCGAAAGCGTTGGCAGTGAACACCAGACCGTCTTCGTCGATGAAGCGGGCGACGGTGGCGGTGGCCACATCGTCGAGCAGCGCATCGGGCCCTGTTCCCACCAGCGACAGCGCCAGATGGTCGGCGTCACCGAGACGCCGGCGCATCTCCCGACGCCGCTGGCCGGTGGTGAGAAGCACCAACCGGATGACGCCGTCGTGCATCAGTCGCCGTTGCAGCACGGGGTCGGTGACCAGACGCAGCGACACCGATTCGCCGCGATCCAACAGGGTGGGGTGAGCCCGCATCGTGCCCGTGGCATCGGACCATTCGACAACCTCGGGCAGGTCACCGACATCCCAGGTGGTGATGCCCGTGCGTTCGCTCAACGGTGCCGCTGCTGCCAGCACCTGTCGCGCCGCGGGGCGCGCTATGTCGCGAACCACCGCCCAGTCATCGCCCACGGCATGAACCTCGCCATGATCATCACTGACCACCACATGCACCCGCAGCCCCACCGGCAGCGCAGATGGATTCATGTCGTCGGGGCGTACACGGGTGCTCGACACGTCCGACAGCGCCTGCGCGAACGCCGCCACGAACGGTGTGCCGTCCGGTTGGCCCAGCACATCGAGCGCAGCGTCGATCGTGTCGTTCGCGGGGATCAACCGGGTGCGCAGCGCTTTGGGCAAGGTGCGAAACAGCACACGCGCCATCTCCGGACGATGGGCGGGCACCGACCAGTCCAGATGCGCGCCGGTGAATGCGTTCACTCGCGCGAGGGGCACGTGAACGGCCACACCATCGAGGGGGCTGTCCGGGTCGTGCAGATAGGTGATGTCGTATGCAGATCCGTCGATGTCGTGCCATAACCCCGGCAGGTCTGCTGCGCCCTCGCGCAGGGCCGCAGCAATGGCGGGATCGGTATCGAGATAAGCCACGGACGGGTCGTCATCGGCGATGTCGCGCCACCATCGTTCGAGAGCGCGTTGTGAAGTGATCGATGCGGGCAGACGCGCCGACCAGAACTCGACCAATGCCGGTTCACTCGGGGTGAGATCCCGACGTCGACGCTCACCAAGTTCGATGAGTTCATCGATCACCGCGTCGTTGTGGGCAATGAATCCGAGTCGGTCACGGGCCCGATCATCGAGATGACCCCGCACCAGAGCTTCGACGATCAACACCTGTCGTGCTGCGACCGGGTCGACGCGTTCCAATGACACGCGACGGCCCGACACCAATGTGAGCCCGCGGAATGTGACGCTCTCGGTGGTCACCGCTCGACCTTGCTCGCTATCCCATTCGGGTTCGCCATAGGACCGGCGGGCAAGATCGCCGGCGAGGCGTTCCACCCACTCGGGCCGGATCGTGGCGCATCGGCGCGCGCGCAGCCGGTCGGTCTCCACGAGTTCGGCGGCCATCACCCACCGTGGTCCGCGGCGACTCAGCACCGAACCGCGGGCGATCTCGAAACGCGAGCCGCGCACACCGGCATAGGTACGACCGTCGTCATCGCGATGACCGATATTGCCCAACAGCCCCGCTAGTACGCATTCGTGCACCCGATCGGGGTGACCGCTGTCGGCACCGGGACGCACCCCGAGCGTGCCGGCAACGCGCCGCAACTGGGTGTAGAGGTCACGCCATTCACGCACCCGCAACCAGTTCAGATACTCATCACGACACATGCGGCGAAAGGCGTTGCCCGACAGTTCGCGTCGCTGCGCCTCCAGGTAGTCCCACAGCGCAACGATGGACATCAAGTCGCTGCCAGGCACGTCGAAGCGGCGGTGAGCGGCCGCAGCGGCTTCCGTGGCATCACGAGGACGTTCACGCACATCTTGAATCGACAATGCCGACGCGATGACGAGAACTTCGCGCACACAGCCATGACGATCCGCATCGAGAATCATGCGGCCAAGGCGTGGGTCGATCGGCAGACGCGCCAGACGTCGACCGAGGCGTGTGAGCCGCACTGGGCCATCACCGTTGCGCACCGCGCCCAGTTCCGTGAGGGTGTCGACAGCGCCCGAGATGGTGGATGTATCGGGCGGGTCAACGAATGGGAATCGGCGCACATCGCCGAGACCCAGCGATGCCATCAACAACACGACCGAGGCGAGGTTGGTGCGCTGGATCTCGGGCTCGGTGAACGCAGGGCGCTCAGCGAAGTCCTGCTCGGAATACAGCCGAATGCACACCCCCGGCGCCACACGGCCGCAGCGCCCTGCGCGTTGCGCCGCCGATGCCTGCGACACCGGTTCGATCGGTAGTCGCTGCACCCGCAGGCGCTTCGAATATCGCGAGATACGCACCGTGCCGGTGTCGACCACCGAACGCACCCCCGGCACGGTGATGGATGTCTCAGCGATATTGGTGGCCAAGACGACGCGTCGATTGTCGTGCGCAGCGAACACCCGTTGCTGCTCGGCACTGGACAGCCGGGCATACATCGCCAACACCTCGACCCCGGGTCGCAATCGTCCGCGCAACGCATCAGCGATGTCGTGGATCTCGCGCTCGCCCGAACAAAACACGAGTACGTCGCCATCCGCGGCCGCCATCGCCTCATCCACCGCGTCGAGGACCGCGGTGACCGGGTCGGCACCGTCGTCGGGTGGGCGGTAGCGCACCTCCACCGGATAGGTGCGCCCCTCCACCACGACCACTGGGGCGGGCACACCATCGCGGGCGAAATGCGCAGCGAATCGATCGGTGTCGATGGTGGCCGAGGTCACCACGACGTGGAGGTCTGGACGTCGTGGCAGAAGCTGAGCGAGGTACCCCAACAGCACATCCACGTTCAATGAGCGCTCGTGTGCCTCGTCGACGATGACGGTGTCGTAGCGCGACAGATCGGGGTCACGACCCAACTCGGCGAGCATGATGCCGTCGGTCATCGACCGGATCACGGTGCGCTCGCCGACCTGATCATCGAAGCGCACGCTGAAACCCACTTCGGCACCGAGATCCACGCCGAGTTCGCTCGCCACCCGTGCGGCGATGGTGCGCGCCGCCACCCGACGCGGCTGGGTATGAGCGATCATGCCCGAACTCCCACGACCGGCTTCAAGGCACAGTTTCGGCAATTGGGTGCTCTTGCCCGATCCGGTCTCACCGGCCACGATCACCACCTGGTTGTGCCTCAGCACATCGACCAATTCATCACGACGTTGCGAGATCGGCAGATCGTCGGGGTAGGTGATCGTCCATGCGGGGGCCATGACGAAAAGTGACGGTATCGGCACAAGAACTATGGTCGGGCTCGTGGCGTACTGGTTGATGAAGTCAGAGCCGGATGTATTCGGCTACGAAGATCTTGTTCGGGTGAAGCGTGAAGGGTGGGATGGTGTCCGCAACTATCAGGCCCGAAACTTCATCCGGCAGATGTCCAAAGGCGACCTTGCGATCTTCTACCACTCAAATGCCACCCCTCCGGGCGCCGCTGGCATTTGCCGGATCGTGAGCCGCCCTGAACCCGACCCGACCCAGTTCGACCCGACATCGAAGTACTACGACCCGAAATCCACCGCGGCGGAACCGCGCTGGGATTGGGTGGTGGTCGCGCCGAAGAAGCGCCTGAATTTCGTGCCCTTGGACACGCTGCGAGAGATTCCTGAACTGGTGGATTGCCGGCTGCTAGCCAAGGGCAACCGGCTGTCGGTGATGCCGCTCACCGACGCCGAGTTCGACGCCATCGTCGACGCGGGCAGCTGAGTCGTTCCTTAGCGCCGACGACGCTGGGGAACCAACCGGGCGCCGATTCCCACTGCCATTCCCACGAGGCCCAGCACCAGCAGGGTCCACCCGGGGCCGGAGAAACGCCCGAAGAGTTCGGCTGCAATCGCGGATACCACCTCGGGCCGTGGCGCGTTCTCGGTGGGGATCAGCGAGGACAGATTCGCTGCGATGATCATGATCACGCCGACGATGACCGCGACGATGCCAAGCGACAGGAACCGTCGCAGGAACAACACCGGCGACACTGCCAGCATTACGACGGCAGCACCGATAGCGAGGGCCAAACCAAGGTTCGACACCAATCGCACCGTGTCCGGCAGGCCCGACAGGTCAGGGTCGTCGACGGAGCGCTCGATGGTGATGGGTTCGATCTCGATGCTGTCGCCCACCATCTCGGCACCGGTCGCAATCGCTTCTTCGATTGCTACCACTGTGGACGGGTCCAGGGTGTCGAGCACCGACGGGTCGACGCCGTACTCCGCGGCCATCACCGCAAGGTCGGGTTCAGCGGTGATGTCAGCCAATTCGGCGATGGCGACCGACACAAGGTCATCGAGGCCGATTCGAGCGGTGTCGTCGCCTTCGATGAACACGGCGTAGGCCCCTTCGGCCAGGTCACGGGCCACGCGTTGCAGTTGATCGGTGGACAGCACCGTGTCGACGGCGGCGCGAATCGTGGCGTCATCGACATATCTGAAAAGTTGCTCGTCGGCGGCAACCTGCTCAGCAACCTCGTCAGCAAGCGCATCACGCACCACCGGCAAGTCGATGACGTCAACCACGACATCACCAACCGCGTCCGCAGAACCGGCGATGCCGAGCAATACCCGGCCAAGCACAAATGCGAGTAGGCCCAACGCCATCACCACCGAGGCGGCGAAGACGACGAGGCGGCGCATGATCACACCATGACGGTAGTCGGCATCTCAATCCATGCGGCGGTGGCCCGCTTCCCAATCCTCGCTCGCCGGGTCGTCGACAATGCCGCCGAGGATGTTCAACTGCGGCACTTCGCGCAGGGAACGTTTCATCTCGGCAAAACCTGGAAATGAGGCCAATTCGGTGACGGCATCCCACAACCGCACGGCGTCATCGCCGCGCGGGATGCGCGAAATGACCGGCCCGAAGAACGACACCCCATCGGGCACACCATGGGTGATGATCGGCGTCCCCACATCACGACCGGTGCGCGACAACGCCATGTCTCCTTCGGCCTGTAACAGCGCGTCCCACGCGGTGTCGTCGGCACTGGCGACATATGCAGGGTCGTAGCCGGCGGCGACCAGCACCTCTGTCAGATGGTCGGGGGTCGAGAGCCGATCACGCATCCCCGAGCCCTGCGGCTTGTCGAAATAGCTCTGCCCGTAGGCGGTGACGAGCGCGCCGACGGCGTCGCGACCGTGGTCATGGCGGATATGTGCAGCCACGCGCAACATCCGAAGGCCCGCCGTATGCCCGAACTCGTATCCGGGCGGGAAATGCGTGTCGTAGTCCTTGTCGGCGTTGATCAAACGCAACGAAATGAACCGCCAGTCGACACGCAACGGGCGTTGTGCCTGCACCTCGACCAGCCAACGTGAGGTCAGCCACGCAAATGGGCACACCGGGTCCCAGAAGAACTCGACATCGACCCCGTCAGCAGGGCCGAGAGTTGTGGTGGGAATATCGATCGCCATACGCCGACGCTAGGGACTGTGGCCCGTGCTGTCCACACCACACGACAGGCTGCACCTGCGTGACATAGCCTTCGGTCATGGCTGAGATCCGTGAGACCCAACTGCCCGGAGTGGGTGTACGCCACGAGTTCACCACCGACAGCGGGCAGGCGCTCGGTGTGATTTCACACCGCGGTGGCCGCAAAGAAATCCTGATCTACGACCGCGACGACCCCGATGCCTGCAGCGGTGTGGTGCACCTCACCGAAGGCGATACCCGCACCCTGTCGGAGTTGCTCGGTGCATCGCAGGTCACCCACTCTCTCGCCGCCGTGGAGCAACACATCGAAGGCCTCGCGATCGACTGGATTCCCATCGCCGCGGGCTCGACCTTCGACGGGCGCTCCATTGCCGATGGCATGTTTCGCACCCGCACCGGGGTGTCGGTCGTGGCGGTGGTACGCGACGCCGACACCGTGTGGCGGCACCCCGCCCCGATTTCGTGTTCAGCGCCGGCGACACCGCCGTCTGCGTTGGCACCGATGAGGGCCTCAGCGACGTCCGCGCGCTACTGACCAGTTGATGCCACTGTGACGTTGCTCGCGGCGACCTCCGCCGAGGTTGCGGTCGCCTTCATCGAAATCGGCGCGATCGCGATCGGGTTGTCGTTCCTTGCGCTCGCCGCCGGTCGAGTGGGAGTGAGCGCTGTCCCGCTGTATCTGATCGCCGGTCTGGCGTTCGGCGAAGGCGGCATCATCGACGTGACCGTGGCCGAAGGATTCGTGGCCACCACCGCCGAAATCGGTGTGCTGTTGCTGCTGTTGTCGATGGGGCTCGAGTACTCCACCGACGAACTGCGCAGCGGCATGCGCTCGGGCGCGCTTCCCGGCATCGTCGATGCCATCGCGAATGCCGGACCGGGTGTGGCCGTTGGGTACATCTTGGGATGGTCGACCCCCGCGGCCATCTTGCTCGGTGGCATCACCTGGGTGTCATCGTCGGGCATCGTGTCCAAAGTGCTGAGTGATCTTGGCCGCATGGGTAACCGTGAAACACCCGCCGTGCTCAACCTGTTGGTATTCGAAGACCTGGCGATGGCGGTGTACCTGCCGGTGGCAGCCGCGCTCGTGGTAGGCGGATCCCCCGGTGACACTGCCGCCACCGTCGCCATCGCGCTGGTTGCGGTTGCGGTCATCATCGGCCTCGGCCTGCGGTTCGGTGATGCGCTCAGTCGCTCGCTGTCGATTGGCAGCGACGAAACCCTGCTGCTGGCCGTCTTCGGGCTGACCCTCGT
>RFST01000042.1 GCA_009923855.1 Actinomycetota bacterium | reverse complement strand
ATCCCCGTGCCGTGGGATCGCGCCATGTGGGAATACCTCGCCCGCGCCGGATGGGACCGCTGGGGACCATGGTGCGCTCTGCAGAGTCGCGACCAACGCACCCTCGCCACCTTCCGCATCGATCAACGAACAGGGGCGCTGACCGACATCCATCGCGACCACGACAGCCACTGGGTGGAATTAGTGCCCGGCGCTCCAGTGCCCATCGGACCGGACACTGTCGTGACCTGCGTGGATCGTGACGGTCATCGCCGCCTCGAGGTCACTGGGAAGGTGGTGACCGACACCGCACTGCAGGTTCGGTCCGTCGTCGGCGCCGACGATGCCGGCGTGCTCTTCACTGCGAATCCGGTTGAGGACCCAACCGTGATGCATCTGTGGTCATGGACGCCACAGGGGCAGACGCCACAGGGGCAACTCACGCCGGTGTATACCGGCGACGGTGTGGTGCAGGCCACCGGCGACCATCGTCGACCGTTGTGGCGCGCAAGCACCTTGGATAATGACCGCCCCGACTGGCACCTCATCAGCTCCACAACCATTGCATCAGCAGCCGAGGACATCTTGGTGAACCCCTCGGTCCACCTCACCCGTTCGGCCAACGGCCATGACGTCGCGCTCGTGCTCCCGTCGGAGTACACCGGCAACCCGTTGCCGGTGCTGCTTGACCCGTACGGCGGGCCACACGCACGGCGGGTGGTGCGCAGTCGCCGAATGTTCGCCCCATCTCAGTGGTTCGCCGACCGCGGCTACGCCGTCGTGGTCTGCGACGGCCGAGGCACACCCGGATATGGCAGCGAGGGCGAGCGAGCCGTGGCTCTCGATTTGGCCTCTGGTGTGCTCGATGATCAGATCGCGGGCCTCGACGCTGCGGTCAGCCTCGCCGACCAACTCGATATCACCCTCGATACCAGCCGGGTCGGTATCCGTGGCTGGAGTTTCGGCGGCTACCTCGCTGCCTTGGCCGTGCTGCGTCGCCCCGACATCGTGCATGCCGCTATCGCGGGTGCACCCGTCACCGATTGGCGCTGGTACGACACCCACTACACCGAGCGATACCTCGGCCATCCCGACCATGAGCCAACGGCCTACTCCTCGACGTCACTCGTCGACGGATTGGCCCGTCTGGAGCGACCACTGCTGCTCATTCACGGCCTCGCCGACGACAACGTCGTCGCCGCGCACACCCTGCGCCTGTCATCGGCTCTGCTCGCGGCCGGCGCCCCGCATGAGGTGTTGCCGCTGGTCGGAGTCACGCATATGACACCTCAAGAAGTGGTGGCAGAGAATCTGCTGCTGCATCAGGCCGAGTTCTTGGACCGTCATCTTTCCCCCATCGCGGGTACCCGTATGAGTACGGTGTGAGTCACCCTCTGACGACAGGAACACCGAAGATGAATCATCGACTCGCCGACTTGTATCGCGGGGTCGCGGTGCACGCCACCGCCGACCTCGAACACCGTGCCGCCCTCGAATTGCTGGCGCTCGTGATGATGGCTGACACACGTGTTGAACCTGCTGAGGTGGACACGATCCGCGGGATCTCCGAGGACTGGCGCGACGATGAGTTCTCCTTCGAGCATTACCTCGAGCGGGCCGTGTCAACCGCCCGCTCCGCGATCGAATCAGGCGATGTCATCGAGCTGATCGCCGACATCGACGCCCGTATCTCGTCACGGGTACTGCGCATGGCGTTGTTCTCGGCTGCCAGAGAGGTCGCAGCGGCTGATGACCTCACGAACGAGGCCGAGGGCGACATCCTCGCCGAGATCGCCGTTCGTTTCGGCTGACCGCGATGCGCAACGCGCCGCTGCTGATCACCTACGCCGATCGATTCGCAGGCGACCTCCGCGGCATCGCCCAGATGCTCACCGGGCCGCTGGCGGGGGCATTCGGCGGGGTGCACATTTTGCCGTTCTATGAACGCATCGACGGTGCTGATGCCGGATTCGACCCCGAGGACCACACCCGCGTCGATGCCCGCATCGGCACCTGGGATGACGTTGCCGACATCTCGCAGACCCACGAGGTGATGGCCGACTTGATCATCAACCACGTGTCGTCGGATAGCGAGGCATTTCGCGACTGGCTTGCCAACGGTGCAGCATCGCCATACGACGGGATGTTCTGCACCTATGAGGGCGTGTTCGACGAGGGCGCAACGAACGACGAGCTATGCGCGGTGTACCGCCCTCGACCGGGGATGCCCTTCACGAAGTTCTTCGACCATCACGGCCGTCAGATCCTGTTGTGGACGACCTTCACCTCAGCCCAGATCGACATCGACGTCGAGAGTGCGCAGGGCGCGGCCTACCTCGACCGCGTGGTCGATGCCCTGGCCAATGGAGGCGTCACCTTGGTCCGTCTCGATGCGGTTGGGTACGCGATCAAGCGACGCGGCACCAGTTGCTTCATGATCCCTGAGACGTACGAGTTCATCGCGGATTTCGCCGACCGGTGCCGGGCGCGTGGTATGGAGGTTCTCGTCGAGATCCACGGCTACTACCAATCGCAGATCGAGGTGGCCTCTCGGGTCGACCTCGTCTACGACTTCGGCCTTCCCCCGTTGGTGCTCGATGCCTTCTTCACCGGGGATACGACAGTGCTGCGCACGTGGATCGATATCCGCCCAACGAACTGCATGACCGTGCTCGACACCCATGACGGCATCGGCGTCATCGATGTGGCAACAGATGTGACCGATCGCGCCCAGCCCGGCCTATTGAGCGACGAACGCGTGGCCGGGCTCGTCGACGGTATCTCCCAACGCTCGGGAGGAACGAGCGGCCTGGCCACGGGGGCCGCTGCGGCCAATCTCGACATCTATCAGGTCAACTGCGCGTACTACGACGCTCTCGGCCGCGACGACCAGCAGTACTTGATGGCACGGCTACTGCAATTCCTGCTGCCCGGTGTCCCGCAGGTGTACTACGTGGGGCTGCTCGCAGGGACCAACGACATCGATCTGCTCGCTGCCACCGGTGTCGGCCGCGATATCAACCGCCGGTACTACGACCCGCACTCACTCAGCGAGGCGCTCGCCCACCCGGTTGTCCGCCGTTTGGTCGGATTGCTCCGTTGGCGGGCATCAACGACGATCTTCGACGGCACCTTCACTCACCTCGACGCACCACCAGGGCGGGTTGCGCTGCGGTGGGAAGCACATGGCCAGGTTCTCGACGCCGAACTCGATGTGGCGGCGGCCACATTCCGCATGATCGACGTCGATGGCACCGTCATCGACGACTTCGCGCACTTCGACGACTGGAGCTAGGCGGTGGGAGGGGGCGAATTGGCCCTGATCCTCGTCGCGGTGCTGACCGGCGGACTCGTCAAGAGCATCACCGGCATGGGGTTACCGATCATTGCCATCCCGGTCATCTCGTTATTCGTCGATCCAGCAACCGCCATTGCGGTGCTTGCGCTGCCCAACTCGCTGCAGAACCTCACCATCGCCGTGCGGCATCGCTCTCACGTCAGCGACACCCGCGGGCTTGCACTGTTTTGCACCACCGGCATCGTCGGGGCAGGTGCGGGCACGCTCACCCTCGGAGTGGTGCCCGAACGAGTGACACTCAGCATTTTGTTGGTGGCCGTCGTTGCGTACCTCGCACAGGCACTGACCCGCCCTGATCTCCAGGTGCCCGATCGGCTAGTGGCCCGACTCACACCGATCACCGGCGCATTGGCGGGCATGTTCCAAGGCGCTGTCGGCATCTCCGGGCCGATCGTCGGCTCGTGGCACCACGGGCTTCGTCTCACCCGGGAAGCCTTTGTCCTGTCAGTCACCACCGTGTTCTTGCTCACCGGTGGGACTCAACTTGTCGTACTCAGTGTGCGCGGCGATCTCGCCGATGTATGGGCGCCATCACTGCTCGTCGCTGCCGTCGTGTTGGCCACCGTGCCGATCGGAGCGCGCCTGCGCCATCGACTGTCGGGCCCCCGCTTCAACGCCATGGTGCTGACATTGATCGCCGCATCGTGCGTGGGGCTGGCCCTCGAAGTTGCCGGCATTTAACCCGCGCGCGCACGACCGCGCGCAGGCTCAGGGATCAAGCACCGCGATGGTGATCACAAGGATCAACGCAAAGGCATTGAATGCCACGGTGACCAACCCGACCAGACGGGTCATCGACGGATGCGCGGGGCTCTCCCCTGCCCGCAGGCGACCGTGCAGCGACTCGTAACGCCAGCCAGCCCAGAACAACAGTCCGCCACCAATCGCTACCCACACCGCCCCGAAGGTGCCGAGCACGTAGTGGAATTCCAATGCGGCGATGCGTGCGGTGACCGCTCCCGCGAGCATGGTCGCGAGTGCCGTGCGTTCCCATGCGAGAGAGGTGCGCTCTTGCTGCACCCCGGGGTCGAAATAGTGATCGGGGCGCTCGGGACGCGAGGCGCGAGCCATCAGCGCGAATCGACGATCAACAGGATCACCGACACCAACCCGATCAGCGCCACACCGAGCGCCATGATGCGCGGTAGTCGCGAGGGCGGCAACGGCTCGTCGAGTCGGATGGCGCGCTCGTTCAACGCCCAGCGCCGATACGCGGTCGCCGATGCCACGAAGGCGAGAGCAAGAACGACGATGCCAAGGATCTCCACCCCGGCCACATCCGATAGGACCACGATGGCACCGAGGCCGCCGGCCACCAGGGCGAGCGAGGTGCGCAGCCACGACAAGAAGGTGCGTTCATTGGCCAGACTGAAGCGATAGTCAGGTGTGGAGCCGACCGCGGTCGGATCGGGTGGGAAGAGATACTCGCGCAAACCCATCGCGTCGATCATGCCATGTTGCGCCCAGCGCGCCGTGGCAGACCACACCCAGCGTCAGCGGCCAACCGCGGGATGAGACGCCAGAGCAGTGAGCATCCGATCATTCTCGGCCTCGGTGCCGATGGTGATCCGCACACCATCACCTGCGAAGGGGCGCACAACCACACCCACGCGCTCGAGGGCCAGGGCCAGATCAGCTGCTGCATCGCCGACCGGTAGGTATACGAAATTGCCCGCAGGCTCGGGTAGCCACCACCCAGCGGCACGCAACGTGTCCACAACCCGTGTCCGCTCGGCGACGATACGCGCCACGCGTTCGTTGATCGCCGCGGCATTGTCGAGAGCGGCGAGCGCTCCCGCTTGAGCCAAGGCGTTGACGGCAAATGGCACCGCCACCTTGTCGATATCGGCGATCACGCCCGGGTGGCCAATCGCATAACCCAGTCGGAGACCTGCCAACCCCTGCGCCTTGGACAGCGTGCGTGTGACCACCACGTTGTGATGGATGCCCACAAGATCGCGCACGGCATCGTCACCGTCAGCCGGCGCGAACTCTCGGTACGCCTCGTCGACCACGACAATGGTGTCGTCGCCGGCCGCGGCGGCCAGTCGTGCCAGATCGGCTGTCGGGCACACCACCCCGGTCGGGTTGTTGGGTGTGGCCACAACCACCACCTTGGTGGCCGGAGTGAGCGCACCGATCAGCGCATCGACATCAACCCCGAGATCCGCGGTGAGGGCGACGTCGACCTGACGACCAGCTGCGAGCCGGGTGTAGATCGGGTACACCTCAAATGAGCGCCACGGAAACAGCACCTCGTCACCATCTGCGACATAGGTCGAGAAGATCTGGTGCAACACGCCGGACGACCCGCTGCCAACGGTGATGCAGGCCGCATCGACACCGAGTCGGGCGGCGAGTGCCTCGCGCACCGGGGTCGCCCGGTGGTCGGCATAGCGATTGACCCCGGTGGCTGCTGCGGCAATTGCCTCGACGACGGCAGCCAACGGTGGCTCTGGATTCTCATTGGATGCAAGTTTGATGGCGTCGGTGATGCCATGTTCGGCCTCGGCCTGTTGGGCATCACGACCCGGCCGATAGGCGGGCAGATCGGCAACGGCGGCGCGCGGTCGTCCCGGAGTTCGCTCGGTGGTGCTCACGGCTGCTGACCGTAGCGGCCGACCACCCCCGCGGCCATCAACGCATCGATCACCTCGGGGGTGTACCCGAGTTCGGTCAGCACCTCGACCGCATTCTCTCCGAGGTGGGGTGCCGGCCGACGCGGAGGGGCACCCGGGTCGCTCGTCGGCACCACGGGAGGTGTCACGCGGTAGGCACCAAGGTCGGGATGATCGACCAGTGGCAGTGCAGCGACGACATCGTCGAGGGTGACCACCTCATGCGCTGGCACGCCCTCGCGCTGACATGCGGCAAGGAATTCCGCAGTGGAGTAGCCCTCTGCGATCCGGCGGTACTCCCGGTACAACTCGTCGATGTTCTCCAGACGGCCGAGACGAGTCATGAATCGCGGATCGTCGAGCATTTCAGTGCGACCACCGATACGGATCAGCCCTTCGAAATGATGCCGTTCGTAGGCCAGGATCGTCACCAAGCCATCGGTGGTGGGCAGCGGCGCGCGCTCGGTACTCATCAAACGGGGATACCCACTGGGGCCCTGGGGCGGTTCCGCGATGGCGGCCGCGCCGTGCTCCACCAGCAAAAACCCCCGCATCACGTCGTCCATGGCCAGGATCGACTCGACACCCTCGCCGGTGCGTTCACGGTGGAACAGGCCTGCCGTCACCGCCTGGGCGATGGCCATTCCCGACACCTTGTCGGCAACGAGTACCGGGGCGAGTACCGGCGGCAGACCAGCGCGACGGTTCACATCGACGAATCCAGTGGATGCCTGCACGATGTCGTCGTAGGCGGCGGTGTCGGCATCGGCACTGTCGGGCCGGTGACCGACAGCAGCGCAATAGACCAACGATGGGTTCACCGCTCGAAGATCGTCGTAGGTGATGCGGGCGCGGCGCCGAGAACCCGGGCGCAGATTGGTGACGAATACATCAGCCGCAGCCACCATCGACAACAGCACGTCGTATCCCTCATCGGTTCGGATATCGAGCACGATCGACCGTTTGTTGCGCAACAGATTCAGTGCCACACCTGACACGTCGGGGGCTGGGCCCGGACCCATATGGCGGTTTGCATCGCCCTGCGGGGTCTCGACGACGGTGACCTCCGCTCCGAGATCACCGAGGATCTGCGTCGCGAACGGCCCCATCACCACCGAGGTCAGATCGACAACGCGAATGCCTGCGAGAGGGCGAAGGGGGTCGAACGCTGCGGACACGGCTCAGGAGTGGATCACGTCGATCGGCAGGTCGACCAACCGGGCTCGCAACCACTCCCCCAGGCTCTTGGCCTGAGGATCGCTCCTCGTCGACGCCGCGACACCCTCCTCGAGGAGACCCCGGATCACGAAGTTCACTGCACGCAGGTTTGCGAGTTCGTGACGATCGATATCGAGTGCGGCCGCCTCGGGCAGCAACTCGCGCAACATGTCGCTGTCGAACCGGTCGCGCAACCAGGCCCAACCGGCATCGTTGCGAGCGAACACTCCCACGTTGGCGTCACCACCCTTATCACCGGAACGCGCCCCGAATGCCTCGCCAAGGGGCACCCGCTGCAAGGAAACGTCGCCGAGTGGCGGCACCGCGTCAACCGTTGCCACAACGTCGACACTCTCATATGAGCGCGGATCGGTGGCGGGTACCTGCACGGTGCGATCGCCGAGATGCACATAGGACGGAACCAGAGTCGCATCGACAAGGGCCGGGCGATACACGCCATATGGTCGGCCAGCACCGGGTGCACCGCTCAGCAGATACATCCCCGGGATACTCGACAGCGCCGTTTCGATCATTGCATTCGACACGGCACGGCCCACTCGACGTTCGTCGGGATCTTTCAAGGTGATCGACAGGCGTGCGGTAGCGGCAGCATTGGACGCCGGGTCCTCGGTATCGGTGCGGTCGAGGCGCACGGTGCATGACGCCACATCATCGGGACCGACCGGGCTTGCGGCCCAGAACGCGGCCTCGGCAAGCTCCGCTTTGGCCTCGATGTCCAGACCCGTGATCGCCACGACCATGTCCTGGCGGTAGCCACCAAGCTCGTTCATGGCGACCTTCAGCGTGCCCGTCGGCGGTTCGCCACGCACGCCGCTGACACGGACCCGATCCGGTGCCACCTGGGTGATTTCCGCTGTGTCGAAGCGGGCGGTGACGTCTGGTCCGGCGTAGCGACCACCGGCGATTTCGTAGAGGAACTGGCTGGTCACCGTGCCCACCGACACCACACCGCCGGTGCCCTCGTGTTTGCCGATGATGCACGAACCGTCGGCAGCCACCTCGGCCCATGGGAAACCAATCCGGTCGGCTCCGGGCACCTCGGTGAAGAACGAGTAGTTACCACCGGTGACCTGTCCCGAACACTCGATTAGGTGACCTGCAGCGACTGCTCCGGCGAGAGCGTCCCAGTCGTCGCGAGCCCAGCCATGATGATGTGCGGCCGGCCCGCACACCACAGCGGCGTCGGTGACACGCCCACAGATCACGATGTCGGCACCCGCGCTCAGTGCATCCACGATGCCCCAGCACCCGAGGTAGGCATTCGCGGTGACGTAGTTGGTGAGGTCGCCGAGGTCGGCATCGGGTGTGAACGGCACAAGCTCTCCGGCAGCCGAAAGATCGACCACCCGGTCGAGCAGATCATCACCATCCACCCAGGCAACACGAGGATGCAGACCCAACCGGTCGGCAACTTCTTCAACGGCCGCCGCGCACCCTGCGGGATCGAGCCCGCCTGCGTTGGAGACAACGGAGATGCCTCGGTCGAGACATGTCCCCATCACCTGCTCCATCTGGGTGACGAAGGATCGGGCGTACCCGCCGCCAGGGTTCCGCGCACGAATCCTCGACAGGATCAGCATGGTCAACTCCGCCAGCCAGTCCCCTGTGAGGACGTCGATCGGACCTCCCTCGACCATTTCGCGCGCCCCCGACAGCCGGTCGCCGAGGAATCCCGAACAGTTGGCGATCCGGATCGGGTCGGTTGTCATTGGTCGCCCTCGCCATCGCCTGCGCTGTCGTCGAGTTCGACGAGTAGGTCACCCATGTCCACCCGATCGCCAACAGCGAAACGCACCGCGGCCACCACTGCGTCGGTTGGCGCAGTGACGCGATGCTCCATCTTCATCGCCTCGATCACCATCAACAGATCGTCGGCTGCCACGCGATCTCCCGCATCGACGGCGACGGCGATCACCGTGCCCGGCAGAGGCGCGATCGGGCCCGCTCCCGTGGCCGCTGCGTCGTGATCGCTGAATGTGGGCGCGCACCGCCACGATGCCGTTCCCGCCGCCGTGGTGACGGTCACCGTGTCACCGTCCACCTCGCGGTGGCAGCGATGGTGGACGCCGTCGATCTCCACACCGGAGGCGGTCATAACAACGGTGACTGCGAAGCGCAGATCCTCCCCGAGGGTGCCGTCATCGCCCGGCTCGGGCCAGTCACCGATCAGCATCTCGTATCCACCCGGAACCACCCGGTACTCCACACCGTGTACCGATCCATCCTCGGCGATCCAGCGTCGCCGAACCCCGCGGGTGCGCATGTTCCGCCAACCAGCGGGCACGAAGCCCCACACATGATCAGCCGCCCGATTGGTCTCGATCGCACTCAACGTGGCGGCGACGAGATGCACATCGAGCCCACGCCCGAACCCGGTTGCCGCCACCACATCGGGATGCGCCGGCAGGTAGTCGGTGCCGATTCCACCGTCGATGAAATCGTCCTCGGCGCAGACCGCGCTCAACATGGCGAGGTTGGTGCGCACACCCGTGATGCGGGTGGCACGCAGCGCAGCCCCGAGCCGGTCGATGGCCTGTTCCCGTGACCCGGCATGGGCGATCACCTTGGCCAACAGCGAGTCGTAGTCGGCACTGACCTGCGTGCCGGGCTCTACGCCGGTGTCGACACGGACGCCTGCCGGAACCTCGAAGGCGCTGAGCGTGCCCGTTGACGGCACCCATCCCGCCGCGGGGTCCTCGGCCACAATCCGAACCTCGACGGCGTGACCGTCGATCACCACATCGTTCTGGCTCAACGGAAGCGGATCTCCCGATGCCACAGTGAGTTGAAGATCCACAAGGTCACAGCCGGTGACCGCCTCGGTGACGGGATGCTCGACCTGCAGTCGGGTGTTGACCTCCAAGAAGGTGATCGTGCCGTCGACACCCACCAGGAACTCCACTGTTCCGGCACCCTCATAACCAACGTGCTGCGCCAATGCCACCGCGCCGGCGCGCAGGGCCACACGGGTGGCATCGTCGAGATGAGGTGCCGGAGCCTCTTCCACCACCTTTTGGTTTCGTCGCTGGATCGAACAGTCGCGGTCGCCGAGATGGATGACATTGCCATGCCGGTCGCCCATGATCTGCACCTCGATATGGCGGCCTCCGGCAAGGAACGGCTCGATGAACAGGCGCGGGTCCCCAAAGGCAGCCTCGGCTTCGCGGGCCGCAGACTCACAGGCGGTGCCCAAGTCGTCGGGACCCACCACGATGCGCATACCGCGGCCTCCACCGCCGGCTGCTGCCTTGACGAGTAACGGGAATGACAGTCCGGCGCATGCACCGAGCACCGCGGCATGGTCCCTGGGATCGTCAATCTCCACAATGGATGTTGTTGGCACACCCGCATCGATCGCCAGACGCTTGGCGGCCACTTTGTCGCCGAGTTGTTCGATCTGCTCAGGCGTCGGCCCCACCCAGACAAGTCCGGCCTCGTTCACAGCGCGCGCCGCATCGGCACGTTCGGCAAGAAATCCGTAGCCGGGATGCACCGCATCACATCCGGTACGAACGGCGGCATTCACCACCGCATCCAAGCGGAGATACGACTCCGCCGGGGTTGAGCCACCGAGCGACACAGCGACATCGCAGGCGGCGACGTGCGGTGCGTGACGGTCGGCGTCGGAGTAGACCCCCACCACCGTGATGCCGCGTGCACGCGCCGTGCGCGCGATCCGGCAGGTGATCTCTCCACGGTTGGCGATGAGAAGTCGGCGAATCGGGCGCCAGGAGATATCCGAGTTCGACATCAGTGCCTCCACACCCCGTAGGTCGTTGCCCCCGACACCTCATTGGAGTGCACCACCGACAACGCCATCGACAGCACATAACGGGTGTCAGAAGGGTGGATGATGCCGTCGTCCCACACTCGGCCCGTCGCAAACAGCGCGCTCGACTCGCTCTCGATCTGGGCCTCGAGAGCCTGCTTGCGAAGGTCGAGTTCGGCTTCATCGACGTCGACGCCACGGCCTGCGGCTGCATTACGCGCCACGATGTCCATCACACCCGCGAGTTGACGTCCGCCCATGACGGCGATGCGATGATTCGGCCACGAGAACACGAACCGAGGGTCATAGGCCCGACCGGCCATGCCGTAATTACCCGCGCCGTAGGAAGCCCCCACCATCATCGAAATATGCGGCACCGACGAGTTGGACACGGCATTGATGAGCTTCGCTCCGTTACGGATGATGCCACCGCGTTCGGCCGCTGAACCCACCATGAATCCCGTGATGTTGTGCCAGAACACCAGCGGTGTATCGGTGCGGTTGCACAGCTGGATGAACTGCGCGCCTTTGGAGGCCTCTTCTGAGAACAAGATGCCGTTGTTGCCAATGAACCCGACGGGGAACCCATTGACCGACCCCCACCCGCAGATGAGCTTGTCGCCGTAGAGCGGTTTGAACTCCTCGAAACGACTGCCATCGAGCACACGGGCGTAGATCTCCCGAATGTCGAACGGCACCCGCACATCTGCTGAGGCACAGCCGAGGAGTTCATGGCTCGGATACAACGGTTCGTCCGCCGGTTCGGTCGGCCCGGGGCCGAGCTTGCGCCACCGCAGATGAGCCACGATCTGGCGGGTGATGCGCAGAGCGTCCATTTCATCGACCGCGAGGTAGTCGCTCAGCCCGCTGACCCGCGCATGCATCTCTGCCCCGCCCAGAGTTTCTTCATCAACAACTTCATCGATGGCCATCTTCACCAATGGCGGGCCACCGAGATACGCGGTTGCGCGGTTCGC
>RFST01000041.1 GCA_009923855.1 Actinomycetota bacterium | reverse complement strand
CGACATCCTTGCCGAACTTGGCGCGTCGCGACGGCCCACCACAACCCTGGTCGGATTTGCCGCCGAGACCAGCGATGTTCAGGCCTACGCGCAGGCGAAACTGGTGGCCAAGGGCGCCGATCTCATCGTCGCAAACGATGTGTCCGCAGACGAGGTGGGCTTTGGTCACACCACCAATGCGGTCACGATCGTTGCTGCTGACGGGGTGGTGCGCGACATTGCGCTGACATCGAAAGATGCGGTGTCTGTTGCCGTCTTCGACGAGGTGGCTAGGATTCGCTCAACGGTGCGGTAGGCAGATGCCTCACGCGTCGACCCACACGTGAGTCTTCCGCGCCCCTGCGTGCGGCACCGGCGGACCCAGACGAGTTTGAGGAGTCGACGTGGCACGTTGGACATTCACATCTGAGAGCGTGACCGAGGGTCACCCCGACAAGGTCGCCGACCAGGTCAGCGACGCGATTCTCGACGCCATTCTCGAGAGCGACCCGCATGGACGGGTGGCCTGCGAGACGATGGTGACCACCGGTTTGTGTGTGGTGGCCGGTGAAATCACCACCCAGGGTTACGTCGAGATCCCCAAGATCGTTCGTGACACCATCACGTCCATTGGCTACAACGATGCACGCGCAGGATTCGATGGCAATACCTGTGGCGTGATCGTGTCGATCGATGAACAAAGTGGCGATATCGCCCAGGGCGTGGACGACTCCGAAGAAGTCCGCTCAGCCGGAGCGACCGACGACGAACTCGACCGCCAGGGTGCCGGCGACCAGGGAATGATGTTCGGGTACGCCTGCGACGAGACACCTGATCTCATGCCGTTGCCGATCTGGACCGCGCATCGTCTCGCCGAACGGCTCGCAGATGTACGCCATTCGGGTCAGGTGCCGTATCTGCGGCCCGATGGCAAGACGCAGGTCACCTACGTGTATGAGGACAACCGTCCGGTCGCATTGGCCAATGTGGTGGTGTCGACTCAGCACGCAGAGGGCATCGACCGCGACACCGTGATCCGTCCCGATCTCATCGAGCAGGTCATCCGCCCGACGTTGCCCGAGCAGTTCGCCGATGACGACTACGACATCTTCGTGAACCCCACTGGCCGCTTCGTGATCGGTGGTCCACAGGGTGACTGCGGCCTCACTGGCCGCAAGATCATCGTCGACACCTATGGCGGTATGGGTCGTCATGGAGGAGGCGCCTTCAGCGGCAAGGACCCATCGAAGGTCGACCGTTCCGCGGCCTATGCCGCGCGCTGGGTCGCAAAACATGTCGTCGCCTCCGGCGCCGCTAGCCGATGCGAGATTCAGGTTGCGTATGCCATCGGCGTCGCGCACCCGATGAGCATCCTTGTGAACACCTTCGGCACCGAGACCGTGGCTCCCGAGAGCATCGAGTCCGCTGTGCGCGAGGTGTTCGACCTGCGCCCCGGGGCCATCGTGCGCGACCTCGACCTGTTGAAGCCCGGCTACCGCGCAACGGCGGCCTATGGGCATTTCGGCCGGCCAGGTTTCAGTTGGGAGACGTTGTCGCGTCTCGACGAGTTCACGTCCGCTGTCGGCCTCTGAGTGGACCAGCCGGCTCGCGCGGTCAGGGTCCTTCCCGACACCTCCGGTCCGGATAAGGAATTCGACTACCTCCTCCCCGCTACCACCACGGCTCAGATCGGCAGCCCTGTGCGGATCGACCTTGGTGGTCGCCGCGTCGGCGGTTGGGTTGTGGCAACCGATGTCGAGGTTGAGCACTCGACCAGCCTGAAACCCGTTGCTCTGGTAGCGGGTGTCGGGCCGGACGCCGAAGTGCTGGACTTGTGTGCTTGGGCGGCACACCGCTGGTCTGGACGGCGATCTCAATTCCTCGTGACCGCGACGCCGTCGCGTCGCGTTGCTGCAGTGACATCGCCGATGTACTCAGGTATGCAGCCGTCACCGGAATCCCCGGCGACAGCCCGCCTTCTCTCCGGTGGCGGGGGAGTGCTGCAGCTCCCTCCGTGCAGTGATCCGTTGCCGGCAGTGTGGGCAGCGCTGGGGCTTGGTCCCGTACTGGTTGTGGTTCCCGGTGTTGATGATGCCGCCCTGTTGGCAGCGCGCATTCGGCGTGCCGGGCCAACGGTTGCGCTCTGGCCCGACGAGTTCGCTGCGGCAGCCGGTGGGGTCGACGTGGTGATCGGCACCCGTCGGGCGGCTTTTGCACGTGTGGGGTCGCTGGGTGCCATCGTGCTCATTGACGAACACGATGAGCGCTTGCAGTCTGAAGCGGCCCCCACCTGGCATGCGCGAGACGTGCTCGCACACCGGGCGCGCCGCCGTGGGATTCCCTTCATCGCCACGTCGCCGGTGCCAACACCAGAGGTGCTGACCGGCCGCGCAGTGGAAATTCCGTCAGAGCAACGCCGACGCCGTGGATGGCCCGACATTGTCATCGTCGAGCGAGGTGGCGCCGAACCCTGGGCTCGTTCGCTGCTGTCATCTGAACTCATCGCCGAACTTCGTGACGTATCGCGCCGCGTGATTGCGATCGTCAATGTCACCGGTCGATCGGCCCTCATGGCGTGCGCCGCGTGCAGCGAGTTGGCCCGCTGTGAGCGCTGTGGTCATGCGGTGCGCTCGGTCGCACGATCCACGCTCGTGTGTCGGGCGTGCGCGATGGAGCGCCCGCTGGTGTGCACCGCCTGTGGCAGTGGCCGCTTTCGAAATCTTCGACCGGGGGTCGACCGGATAGCGGAGGAATTCGCTGCTGCAGCAGGACGTGAGGTTGTCGTGGCAACGGCCGCAAGTGACCTCGAGCGCCTGCCGGCAATGGGAGCCGACGTGGTTGTGGGTACCGAGGCTGCCCTGCATCGGGTGCGTGCAGCAGACACCGTGGCCATCATCGATGCCGATGCAGAACTATTGGCTCCACGGTTCCGTGCCAGCGCGCAGTTCCTCGCTTTGGTGGCCACCGCGGCGCGTCGTGCGGGTCCGGCTGATGCGGGTGGCCGCGTGATGATCCAGACCTCGCTGGTCGAGCACCCGGTCATCCGTGCACTTGCCAACTACGACCCCACCGTGGCATCAGATGCAGATTCTGCCTTGCGACGCACGCTCGGTCTGCCGCCATTCGGTGCGCTCGCTGTGGTGAGCGGGGCGGGTGCGTCTGAATTTGCCGACGGGGTCGATCGCGCACATGCACAGGTCGTCAGCGATGCTGATCGTTATCTCGTGCGGGCGTCCGATGCCGATGAGCTGGCCGCGGGCTTAGCCGCTGCGGAGCGGCCGGCGGGTCAGCGGCTGCGGGTCGCCGTGGATCCTGCACGTGGTTCCTGACCCGCGTCGATCGCCAGCACGCGAAATCCGCTCCGTGAGGTAATGCGATCGCAGGGGTATCCCTGCTCGATGAGCCAGCGCTGCAGTGAGTCGGCGCCGAGGTGACGATTGACCACCATCACCGCGCGGCCAGTCGGTGTGAGTCGGTCGAGCCAGGTGGTGAGGAGGTTCCGCATCTCCGCTTTGCCGATCCGCACCGGTGGATTCGACCACATAAGGTCGAACCTCACGTCGTCGGGCACTTCGTCAGGTGCTGAAACCCTCACACCGGTGGCTCCGGCAGTTGCAGCGTTTCGGGCGGTGAGTTCGCGGGCGCGTTCATTGACGTCGAGCGCCCACACCGTTGCCGATGGCGCGAGTAGGCCAAGGGTGACCGCAATCGGGCCGGCGCCGCACCCCAGGTCGCAGAAGGTCCCTGTTGGCGGAGGGTCGGGAGCGGTATGGAGCAGCAACGACGTCCCCCGATCGAGGTGGCCATGGCTGAACACCCCGCTATCGGTTCGATAGGTGAACGACACCGAGCGAACGTTGACATCGACGTCCGTCGGTCGGCTCTGTGATGACGGCCGCTCGGCAAAGTACTGGGCAGCCATGTCGCTAGCCTGCCACGCATGGGCCAGGAAATTCGCACATTCGGTGACCCGGTGCTGAAGTCCGCTGCGGCACCGGTGACCGACATCGATAGCCGGGTTATTCGTCTGGTCGATGAGATGTTCGACACGTTGAACCGTTCCGATGGTGGAATCGCGCTCGCTGCCCCGCAGATCGGGGTGCGCCGTCAAGTGTTCATCTGGGACCTCGATGGTGAGCGCCACGTGGTGTGCAACCCCGAAATCGTCGAATCCGACGGCGAATGGGTGTACGACGAGGGCTGCCTGTCGATTCCGGGTCTCTTTGTCGAGATCGTGCGTCCGAAGACGGTTCTGATGCGCGGTGTGTCCCTCGACGGCAACGAGGTTGAGTTCGAGGCCGACGAATTGGAGGCGCGGATGTATCAGCACGAACTCGACCATCTCCACGGCGTGCTGATGTTCGACCGGATGACGCCTGATCAGCGCCGTGAAGCTCTTGCGGAGTACCGCGATCTGCAGGCTGAAGAGGCGCCGCGTCGGCGTCCTCGTCGGCTTCGCCTGCGCTGAACGATGAAACTCGCATTCTTCGGCAGTCCGCCGCCGTCAGCTGTTGTGCTGGAGGCACTGTTGGAAGCGGGGCATCACATCGCATGCGTGGTGACTGCTCCTGATCGACGTCGTGGCCGCGGTGGTGCAACCTCGCCAACAGCGGTGGGGGAGGTCGCGATGCGGCACGGACTCGTCATCACCCACGAGGTCGCCGACGTCATGGAGTGCGATGTCGACCTTGGAATTGTGGTGGCATTTGGCCAGATCATCCCGGCACGGGTTCTGGACGCGGTGCCGATGGTCAATATCCACTATTCGCTGTTGCCGCGCTGGCGTGGCGCAGCACCCGTCGAACGAGCGATCCTCGCCGGTGATGACGTGACCGGGGTCTGTGTGATGGAGGTGGTGCCCGAGTTGGATGCTGGTGCGGTGTACGCCCACGCGGAGGTGCCCATCGGGTCGAAGTCGGCCTCTGCGTTGATGGCCGAACTCACCGATGTCGGCGTCAATCTCCTCGTCGAGGGATTGGCAGCAGGATGGGGAGTTCCGGAGCCACAAGTCGGTGAGGTGACCTATGCCCACAAGATCACACCTGACGACCGTCATATCGATTGGTCCACATCGGCCGAAATGATCGACAGGGTGGTTCGCATTGGATCGGCGTGGACAACATGGCGCGGCGAACGAGTGGTAATCGTCGGTGGTGATGTGACCTCGACGGGTTTCGTGCCGACGATCGTGCGTCCTGCAGGTCGCGGTGACATGGCAGCAGATGATTTCTGGCGGGGGGCTCGGCCCGACCCGGGCGAGTGGTTCGTGTGACGGCGCCGCGCCGGCTCGTTCTGGAGTTGCTGCGGCGGATCGATGAGGGTGGTGCCTATGCCAATCTCGTGGTGCCGGCGGCGCTGACAGAATCTGGTCTCGATCGACGTGACCGGGCCATGGTCACCGACCTGGTGTACGGGGTGACCCGTCGCCGGCGAACACTCGACGCGCTGTGCGACCCTCACATATCGGTACCGCCCGATGGTGATGTGCGGCGGGTGTTGAGGGTGGGAGCGTTTCAGCTGCTCGATGGTC
This sequence comes from Actinomycetota bacterium, assembly GCA_009923855.1. Taxonomy (GTDB): domain Bacteria; phylum Actinomycetota; class Acidimicrobiia; order Acidimicrobiales; family Ilumatobacteraceae; genus Casp-actino5. Next base: position 6,552 of record RFST01000041.1, on the reverse strand, counting down.
GGGTGCCGCGTCATGCGGCGGTGTCGAGCACTGTTGATCTTGCGCCCCGGCGTGCGCGTGGTTTCGTCAATGCTGTGCTGCGTCGGGTGGCGGACGCGGTTGATGGTGGTGCGCTGGGCGCGATGCGTCCCGCCGTGGCGCTCAGCTACCCGGACTGGATTCATGATCGTCTTGTCGACGAACTCGGCGCTGATGACGCGCACGCTGCGATGGAGGCGATGAACCGTCCCGCGCCGGTCACTGTGCGCGACGATGGATATGTGCAGGATCGCGCATCGACCCTGGTGGCCGACGCCGTCCCCGTGAGCCCCGATGGCATCGTGGTGGATATGTGTGCCGCGCCGGGTGGTAAGGCCACCGCCATGGCGTCACGCGGCGCCCACGTCATCGCATTCGATGTGCACCGCCACCGTGCGGGTCTCATCGCCAAGAATGCGCACCGCACCGGCACATCGGCCACGGTGCACGCGGTTGTCGCCGACGGTGCTGCGCCCCCACTGCGGCCCGGCTGTGCATCGGCGGTGCTGCTCGACGCGCCGTGCTCTGGGCTTGGGGCGCTGCGTCGTCGGCCCGATGCGCGATGGCGGATGACCCCCGACGAACTTGATGATCTGGTGTCGGTGCAGGCGCGGCTGCGGGACGCTGCAGCCGAATTGCTGGCGCCGGATGGTTGCCTCGTGTACTCGGTGTGCACGGTGACGGCCGCTGAGTCCATTGACCATCGCACGCCGCCGGGTTGCGAACCCGACCCCGAACCGTTGCCGGCACCGTGGGAGCCATGGGGGAGTGGGTGGCGTCTGTTGCCCCAGCACATCGACTCCGACGGCATGGTGGTGGTGCGGTACCGTCGACCGCGATGAGCGCAGGCGACAGTCCCCATCGAGCCAAGGTGATCACGGTCAGCGATGGCGTGCATCACGGCTCCCGGGTCGACACCGGTGGTGCAGCCGTAGCGGAATATCTCGCCTCACACGGCTTTGAGGTGGAAGCAACAATTGTGATCCCCGATGGGGCGGATGTGGTGGCGGCGGCGTTGACACAGATGTGCTCGGGTTTTGCCGGGGTGGTTGTGACCACGGGTGGTACAGGCTTCGGGCCGCGCGATCAGACCCCGGAGGGAACTGCGGCCGTCATCGAACGCGAGGCTCCCGGCCTTGCTGAGGCGATGCGGGCCATCAGCCCATTCGGCCGGCTATCGCGTGGTCGGTCCGGCACGGTGGGCGACTGCATCGTTGTGAATCTTCCCGGATCGCCCACAGGGGCGGTGGAGCAACTCGGAGCGGTGATCGATGTGCTCGGTCACGCTGTCGACCTGATCGTCGGGCGACCGTCGGGTCACTGAGCCGTTAGCCTCGGCGCCGTGCTGAGGATCGTGTTGCCGAAAGGGTCGCTGGAGAAAGCGACGATGGAACTCTTTGCCGCGGCTGATCTCACCGTGGTGAGGTCATCGTCGGTGGACTATCGGGCGTCCATCGACGATCCGCGAGTTTCTGAAGTTCGGATCCTGCGCCCGCAGGAGATCCCGGTCTATGTCGCCGAAGGTTTGTTCGATATCGGCATCACCGGGCGTGACTGGGTGTCAGAAACCGGTTCCGAGGTGGTGAGCCTTGGTGAACTGGCGTATTCGAAGGCAACATCATCACCGGTGCGGGTGGTCGTCGCAGTGGCTGGTGACTCTGATGTGCACAGTGTGGACGATCTACCCGACGGCGTCCGTGTGACCTCGGAGTACCCGGAGATGACCCGACGTTTCTTCGCTGAACGCGGTGTGCGCGCCGATGTTCGCCTGTCATACGGCGCAAGCGAGGCAAAGATTCCCGACATCGCCGATTGCGTGGTCGACATCACCGAGACGGGTCGTGCGTTGCGGGCGGCGGGACTTCGTATCATCGACACGATCCTGACCTCGTACACCGAGGTCGTGGCGAATCCGGCGAGCTACGCCGACCCAGACCGACGGCGTGCGATGGAGCAGTTGATGATCCTGCTCAACGGGTCGCTCGCCGCGAGGGGTCGTGTGCTGGTGAAGTTGAACGTTCCGGCCCAACACCGAGATGCCGTACTCGCCGTGTTGCCATCGGCCAAATCGCCCACTGTGAACCAGCTGGCGAACGGCGATTTCGCCGTGGAGAGCGTGGTCGACAAATCCGAGATCAACCGCATCATCCCGGCATTGTCGGAGGCGGGCGCGACCGACCTTCTCGAGCTGCCAATCTCGAAGATCGTGCCGTGAACCCGGGTGTCGACTCGACGATGACCCCGGCCGATGAGCGTCGTCGATCGGTGTCGGCCGACCATGTGACCTCTGCGCTCACGACCCCAATCGGTCGTGGCGAGGTCGACACCTTCGATCGCCGTGTTGGCCTCGGCACGATCGTCACCGCAGATGGGCGCCGGTTGGACTTTCACGCGATCGAAATCGCTGATGGCAGCCGTGATATCGAGGTCGGGCGTCGTGTCGCATTTGTCGAGCGCCGTCGACTCGGCATTCCACAGGCCGTTGGTGTCCGCGAAATCTGATCCAACGGCGTCTATCACGCGCGTGTTGATGACCCTCTCCGAGGGTGAGGTGGTGTCGTACGGTGACATCGCGGCCGACGCCGGATGGCCGCGCCATGCACGACTGGTCGCACGCATTCTCGCCGAGGGTGTGCCCGGATGTGCCTGGTGGCGTGTGGTCACGGCAACCGGTCGTCTGGTGCCGGGGGCAGAGACTCGCCAGTCGGAACTACTCGTGGCCGAAGGCGTGACGGTGGCGCACAGCCGGGTGGTCGACGCGCCGTATGGACGGTTCCGCCGGCAGCAGCCCTAGGCGTCGCCGGAAGCAGGTGCGGATGCGCGCACCTGCACGAATGCCATGCGGATGTTGCTGAGCGCTGCTGTCAACGTGTCGTGCTCGGGTCCGATCCGTTCGCCGAGTGTCTCGATGACCGCGGCGAAAGCATCGATGGCGAGTGCAGCCGATGTGAGGTCTGGCGGTTCGGCCGACAGATGGATAGCGGCCAGTTCCCACATGCCCATGGCGTGATTGGTGATCATCGTCTCCACTGGGACCTCGGCGAGACGTTCCCGCGCCTCGGCGAGTGCGGCCATGGCCTGGGCCTCGTCAATATCGGCTTCGTCGGTGGTGTTGTTCGTGGCGTCGGGTGTCGTGTCGTCCATCGTCATGTCCTGTTTCGCGATTGCGTTACCGTCGCCGATGCACCGTAGCGGCATCGTGGAGCGAGTGGCATCGTGGGATAGATGCCGTGGGCCCAGCGCAGGTGGTATCTGCAGGCGTGACGGTTACCATGCAGTGGTCCGACCGCGGTCGGATGACAACCAAGTGAAGTGGGCTTGGCCCCACCCGGCCACCAGAGAGTGCGTCCGGGTCATGACGACCGACCGGATTCCTGTGGGATGCGTCGTGGCTTCGCCCGTATGTATTTGAGGAGGCAGCCGCCCTTGCACAGGAGAGAGACGTCATAGCACCCCCGAAGAGTGACCAGCACCGGGTCAACGACCGCATCAGGTCCCGAGAGGTTCGCCTCATCGGTCCCGATGGCGATCAGCTCGGTATCAAACCGGCCCCTGAGGCGCTCCGGATGGCCCGTGGGCTCGATCTCGACCTTGTCGAGGTAGCACCCAACGCCGATCCACCGGTGTGTCGGATCATGGATTACGGAAAGTTCCGCTACGAAGAGGCCCAGAAGGCCAAGGAGTCGCGGCGCAAGTCGACTCAGGCATCGGTGAAAGAGGTCAAGTTCCGGCCGAAGATCGGCCGTGGCGACTTCGACACGAAGGTTCGTCACCTCGTCGGGTTCCTTCACGACGGCCACAAAGTCAAAGTGACCCTGCAGTTCAGAGGGCGCGAGATGGCGCACCCGGAACTCGGCTCAAAGATCCTCGACCAAGTGATCGACGCAGTGGGGCCACTCGGCCGGGTCGACAACCAGGCTCGCATGGAAGGTCGGTCAATGTCGATGGTGCTCTCACCGGACAAGAAGGCACATGAGGCCGCACTGAAAGCTGCTGCAGAGGCAGCGGTTGAGACCGCAGCAGACGCCACGCCACCCGCTGACGTGGTTGATGAGACCGATGCCGAATAGGCAGTCGACAAGGAGATGATGAGATGCCCAAGATGAAGACCTCAAAAACCGCGGCCAAGCGGTTCAAGAAGACCGGCAAGGGTCGTCTGCGTCGCGAGCAGGCCATGCGCCAGCACCTGTTTGAGAAGAAGCCGTCGACGCGTACGCGTCGCCTCGCTGCCGATGCCGATGTGCATTCCGGCGACGAGAAGAAGATCAAGCGCCTCCTCGCCGAGCGCTGACCAACCACACATCGTTCACCTCACAGATCAGGAGTCAGAGAAATGGCACGTGTGAAGCGTTCCGTGACCGCCCGTCAGCGGCACAAGAAGGTTCTCAAGAAGGCCCGCGGGTACTACGGCAACAAGAGCCGTTCGTTCCGCGCAGCCAACGAACAGGTGATGCGCAGCGGTCAGTATGCATTCCGCGACCGTCGCGCGCGCAAGGGCGAGTTCCGTCGCCTGTGGATTCAGCGGATCAATGCGGCATGTCGCCAGAACGACATGAGCTACAGCCGCTTCATCGCCGGTCTCAATGCCGCGGGCATCGAGGTGGATCGTAAGATCCTCGCGGACCTTGCGGTGAGTGACCCAGCAGCGTTCACGCAGCTGGTCGAGCGGGCGAAAGCCGCGCTCTGAGCCGTGGCCGAGCCGACCGCCGACGGCGGTGCGCTCGGGCCGCGCAGCACAACGGTACGACGACTGCGGCGCCTTGCGGGGCGCCGCAGCGCTCGTTATGACGACAGGATGCTGCTGGTCGAGGGAGCGGTTCTTGTGGCCGAAGCCGTGCGTGCTGGTTGGCGCCTCGTCGACTGTGTGGCCGAGGAACATGCACCTGATGTAGCTCGCCTCACGGCCGAGTATGGCGTGGTGCCCACACCGGTGACCGCCGCCGCACTGGCAGCGATTGCGACGACCGAGACTCCTCAGCCCGTTGTTGCCACCTTCGAGATGCCGACGCGTGTCGTGCCCGCCGATGGAATGCTCGTCGTCGTCGACCGCATGGCTGATCCCGGCAACCTCGGCACCATTATCCGCTCGGCTGAAGCCGCCGGGGCGGCTGCTGTGGTGGTCACCCCCGGCACCACGGACTGGTCGGCTCCCAAGGTCGTCCGGGCATCGGCGGGAGCGGTTTTCCATGTTCCAGTCGTCGAGGCCACCCTCGACGAGCTCCACGAGGCTCAGTGGCGTCTCATCGGCACGTCGTCGCATCGCGGCGAGTCGTATCGCGCAACCGTTCCGGGCGATCGCGACGCGATCGTGATCGGCAACGAAGCACACGGGCTCGACGAGCATGCCCCCATTGATGTCTGGGTGCAGATCGAGCATCGTGGTCGTTCTGAAAGCCTGAATGCGGCAATGGCCGCGACGTTGCTTTGCTTCCACTGGGCCGGGGAACTCCCCGCATGAGCCGATGAGCCACGTCGGGCTGGGTGGTGCGTCGATAGGGTGCTCGCCGTGATCGAGCAGGTCCTTGACGAAGTGTCGACCGTCACCGATGCGGCAGTTGCCGAGATCGTCGCCTGTGACGAACTCGCGACGCTCGACGCCGTGGTATCTCGACATCGGTCGAAGAAGAGCGGCCTCGGAGCGATCAAGTCTCGGCTGGGGTCACTCGACCAGGTCGAGGACCGCAAACGCGCGGGCGCTGCGGTCAACGAGGCCTACACGCGCATCGAGCAGGCCGTTGAGGAACGTCGGGCCGTTCTTGCCGACGCGGCGATCAACGCCACCATCGACGCCGAGGCCATGGATCTGACCGAGCATCGGCGACCGAGCACCCGAGGGCACCTCCATCTGGTGACCCAGGCGTGGGAGCGGCTCGAAGATGTATTCGTCGGTCTCGGCTTCACGGTGGCCGAGGGTCCGGAGGTCGAAACCGATTGGCATAACTTCGAGGCGCTCAACATGTCTGAGGGGCACCCGGCCCGTGGCGAGTTCGACACGCTCTTCGTCGATCACGTGCCGCCCGGGGGCACGCCGGGCGCAACGCTGTTGCGTACCCACACCTCGCCGGTACAGATCCGCACGATGCTCACGTCAGAGCCACCTATCTATGTCATCGCTCCGGGAAGGGTGTTCCGACGCGATACTCCCGACGCGACCCACATGCCGGTCTTTCACCAGATCGAAGGTCTGGTCATCGACCGGGGCATCTCGATGGCCGACCTCGCGGGCACGATCGAAGCCTTCACGAAGGAGTTCTTCGGTGCAGGCTTCACCTCGCGGTTGCGGCCGTCGTACTTCCCGTTCACCGAGCCATCCGCTGAGTTCGATATTCGTCGCCCCGATGGCTCATGGCTGGAGTTGGGCGGGTGCGGAATGGTGCATCCCGAGGTACTTCGCGCCGGAGGTATCGACCCCGAGGAGTGGAGCGGCTTCGCATTCGGATTCGGTATCGACCGCATGGCGGTGATGCGCCATCAGGTGGCCGACATCCGCGACATGTACAGCAACGACATCCGATTCATCGAGCAGTTCTGAGG
>RFST01000005.1 GCA_009923855.1 Actinomycetota bacterium | reverse complement strand
ATCAAGCCGCGACTAGCGGGTTGCCTTCTTCTTGCCGGCGACCGTGCGCTTTGGACCCTTGCGGGTTCTAGCGTTGGTCTTGGTGCGCTGTCCGCGGACTGGAAGTCCCTTGCGGTGGCGGATACCTTCATAGGAACCAATCTCAACCTTGCGACGGATGTCGGCTGCGACGGCCGGAGCGCCGTGATGGGGGTAACGCAGCTAGGGGGTCGAGGTGTGACGAGGCCCACTGCGCACCGTCGCTGTCACACCAATGCCCCGCCACGGCGTTATGTCCGGCAGGCCGCAGATCGATTGGAGATGACATGCTCGCCACCCTTACAACCGTGTTTCACTCACCCGCGTTCAACCACGTCGGTGCCACATTCGATACGCACATCAAGTCTGCAGGCGTCGCTTCGGCAATTACCGAGCAGTTGCCGGCGGTGTCGTTGGCGGCTCCGCGCAGCGCGGACATCGACGAGTTACGGCGTATTCATGAAGCGGAATATGTCGATGCCCTCATCACTGGTACGCCGGCTGGCCTCGCCGAGTCGAACGGTTTCGAATGGACGCCCGACCTGCTCACCGGGGTGCTCGCGTCAACAGGCGGCATGCGTGACGCTGCACTTTGTGCACTCAGCGAACATCGCGCCACCGGATCGCTGTCAAGTGGCCTGCACCACGCGGGGCCGCAACGCGGTGCTGGCTTTTGCACCGTGAATGGTCTGGCCCTGGCCGCGCTGGCGGCCCGTGACGCCGGTGCCAGCCGCGTGCTGATTCTTGACCTTGACGCTCACTGCGGTGGTGGAACAGCGGCGATCATTGCCAATCACAACGGCATCGAACAGGTCGATGTATCGGTGATCGGGTTCGACTCGTATCAGACCGATCGCTGCTCGCGCCTCGTGATGGCTGCTGGCGACAACTACCTGCAGGCGATCGAGCGTGAGCTGGCGGATATCGCCACACCGGACAGCGTTGATCTGGTGATCTACAACGCGGGTATGGATCCTCATGAGTCAGCCGGTGGAGTTGCAGGAATCACAACAGAGGTGATTCGTGACCGTGAGCAGATGGTGTTCGCGTGGGCCGCGCATCATGACGTGCCGATCGCTTTCGCGTTGGCCGGCGGCTATGCCCGCCATGGCTTCGGTATTGCTGATGTTGTTGAGCTCCACATGCTCACCGTGCATGCGGCGCACTCGTTTGGCTGAGCGTCGACACCTCGCGTGGTGCACGTGCACGTCGTAGCCTGCCGCCATGCGCCGACAGGACAAGGCAGACCGGATCGGTCGCATGCTCGACGAGCTGTATCCCAACCCACCGGTGCCGCTCGACCACAGCAGTCCCTACACATTGCTCGTTGCTGTGGCGCTCTCGGCGCAGACCACGGACAAGAAGGTGAACGAGGTGACTCCGGGCCTCTTCGCCGTCGCCGATACCCCCGACAAGATGGTGCAACTCGAACCGAGTGAGATCCTCGAACTCATCCGTGAGATCGGTCTTGCGCCAACCAAGGCGCGCAACCTGCGCACCATGGCCGAACAGATCATCGACGCCGGCGGTGAGGTCATCGACGACTGGGAGTTCCTCGAGTCGCTCGCCGGTGTGGGCCACAAGACCGCCAGCGTGGTGATGTCACAGGCATTCGGACATCCGGCATTTCCGGTCGACACCCATATTCATCGCCTGGGCGCCCGCTGGGGTCTGAGTCGGGGCACCAGCGTTGAACACACTGAACGAGATCTGAAAGCGGTGTTCCCGCGTGAGACGTGGAACCGCCGGCATCTCCAGATCATTTTCTTCGGCCGTGAGTACTGCCCGGCTCGTCATCATGATCTGACGACATGCCCGATCTGTTCGTGGGCGGCGACGAAGACACGCATCCGTCAGGAGATGTCGTGAGTCACATCGAGGGGGACTGGCATCGCGACGGGGCGATCTGTGTTCGAGGTGCACTCGAGCCCGGCGATATCGCATGCGCCGAACGCGCCATCGAGGCGAATTTGGCCGACCTGTCACCATTGGCGAAACGGGCGAGCGAGAGTGCTGACGGAGCGTTCGTCGAGGATTTCTGCTCGTGGTCACGCATCGCTGATATGGAACGGTTCATCACGACGTCACCCGTGGCCGCGATCGCGGCCGATGTGATGGGTGCGCACACGGTGCGTCTGTTCCATGACCACGTGCTGGTGAAAGAGCCCGGCACCGCACAACGCACGCCGTGGCATCAGGACATTCCCTATTACAACGTCGACGGGACGATGAACCTGAGTATGTGGATCCCGGTCGATCCGGTACCTCGCGCGGTCACCCTTGAATTCGTCGCCGGTTCCCATCGCGGCCCGTGGTACATGCCGCGCACCTTTCTCGATGCGCAGGCCCGATGGTTTCCCGAAGGCTCACTCACCGAACTGCCCGATATCGACGGCGATCCGGCGCAGTACCGGGTGATCGGCTGGGAACTGGAACCAGGTGACGTGGTCTGTTTCCACATGCAGACCCTGCACACCGCGGCGGGCAACCCCGGCCCGGGTCGGCGACGGGTGCTGTCGCTCAGATTCCTCGGCGACGACATGGTGCATGCGCCACGGACGTGGGCAACGTCGCCGCCGTTTCCCGGTCTTGAGGCCGAACTACCGGCAGGCGCGCTGATGAATCACGCGTTGTTCCCCGTGGTGTGGCCACCGCGAGGCGCTGATCAGTCGCCCAGCGACCCGAAATAGATGAACCAAGCGAGCACCGACTTCGCCACAAGGCTCAGCACCAGGTACACCTTCTCGCCGTAGAGGTAGTCCTGCCACCGGCCGACACCGCGGTACTGCAGCCACTGGTTCAGCCCGAAGCTGAAGAACAGCAGGGACTCGGCAACGACGATGCCGTAGACAAACCCCGGCACGGTCTCCGACCCGATCACATTGATCACAATCGCCACCCATGGGGCGATCCCGGCCAGCGTGCCGAACCAGAACGGCGTCATATTCGTGGATGTACGTCCCGGGGGGTTGATGCGTTCTTGAAGCCAGCCGAACAGGATCATCGCCACGTTTGCGCCGGCGATCCCCACCAGAGCTGAGATGCCGGTGATGCCCGAGTAGGCGCTGATCAGTAGCACCATGATCGTCGCGCTGAACGAATACTCGACCCAACGGAAGCGGTTGATACCGCCACGCAGATCACGCTCGTAGGTGCCGCGAGCCACGGTGGACGTCAGCAGGTGATCGATCGCTGCGAGTGCCAGGAAAATGCCGATTGCAACACCAATGCGCACACCGATGAGGGGTTCGGCAGTTGGCACGCGTGTTCCTGGGGGCCCCTCGGGGAATGTCGATGTGATGTCGATGGCGAAACTGCCCGCAATGGCGACGATCACCACCGCCTGCACCGCGTGCAACACGGTGAGCGCCAGATTCCATGTGCGCAGGTTGGAGAGACGTTCGGGGGTGACGGACACAGAGTTCACGCCTGTGCAAAGCCGACAGGCAGGATTTCTATTCCCGATCACGACCCACACGGTCGGTCGGATCGCTCTCCGACAGGCGCTGTTGGGCAGACTGGCGGTGGAAGCGACGCAAGGGGGAAAGACATGATGTCGACACTGTGGGAGGCGTTTCGCCGCTCGTTGATGCTGAACACCACCCGTCCCGCACTGACCGTTGACGGCACCACGTGGACCTACCGAGATCTCGCAGTGGCAGTGGCCGACGCTGCGCAACGCCTGCACGACGCCGGTGCGCGTCCCATCGGGTGGTGCTGCTGTTGGAGAACACGGCGTCGTATCCGGTGTATGACCTCGCGATCATGGCGATTGGCGCGGTCAAGATCCCGCTGAACTCGATGCTTACCGCGGCCGATATCGGCGACATCGTGCGTCGAACCGAACCCACGGTGGCGGTGGTGAGTCCGGCACTCGATCATCTCGCAACCCAGATCGACCCGGCATGCCGCCAGATCGACGGCCTAGTGCTGCCACCAGGGTCGGCGTGGGTCGAACCGCCGGCGATCGGCGCGGTCGGCCCCGATGACCTTGCGTTCGTTGGTTTCACCGGCGGCACCACCGGCAAACCAAAGGGCATCGTGCACCATCAGTCGCCAATGGTGCTGAACATGTTCGCGCACATCATGGAAGCGGGTATCGGCCGGGACGAGCACATGTTGCTGACAACCCCCCTGCCTCATGCCGCTGGTTTCCTTGGCGCGGCCGGGCTGCTGAGGGGAGCCCACATTCAGATCGCAGCATCGTTCGATGCTGCGACGGTGCTCGACACGATGGATCGTGACGGCATCACATGGACGTTTGCCGTGCCGACGATGATCTACCGGATGCTCGACGTAGCCGTCGCGACCGGCACGCGACCATCGGCATTGCGCACCATTCAGTACGGCGCGGCACCGATCTCGCCTGAACGCCTTCGTCAGGCAATGGACGTGTTCGGTCCAGTGTTCCAACAGTTGTACGCCCAGACGGAATGTCCGAATTTCGCCACCGTGCTGTCGAAACAGGATCATGTGCGTGCCCTCGACGAGCCGGCGCTGTTGTCATCGTGCGGCAAAGCAACCCTGATGTGCGAGGTTGCCATCATTGACGATGACGGCAATGAACTCGGCCCCGGAGAGGTGGGCGAGGTTGCCCTCGACTCGCCCTATGTCATGACGGCGTATTGGCAAGATCCCGAGCGCTACGCGGAACGATTCGCTGGCAGGTGGATGCGCACGGGCGACGTTGGCCGTATGGATGCAGAGGGCTTTGTCACGCTGGTCGATCGGGCGAACGACATGATCGTGTCGGGTGGCATGAACGTGTACTCGGTCGAGGTGGAGAATGTGATCTCGGCGTATCCCGATGTGGCTCAGGTCGCGGTGGTGGGGGTGCCCCACGACGACTGGGGTGAGGCAGTACATGCTGTCGTCGTCGCGCGCGATGGTCTCGACCGTGAGGCCTTCGGGGCCTACTGCCGCGACAATCTCGCGGCCTACAAGCGACCGAAGTCTGTCGACTACGTCGACGACCTGCCCGTCACCGTGTACGGCAAGGTCGACAAGAAGGCGTTACGCGCTCCGTTTTGGGCCGACACCGAACGCAACGTCGGCTAATCCTGATTCCGCACACAGGTTTGCAACAGATCATTCATCGACTTTTCGTTCATCGAGGACAGGCGGTGGGCGCTGATGTGCGACACTCGGTGCATGCGAGTGGATGCGAATTTCTATGGCGGAGTCCCGATGCCCGATGCCGGTTACGGCGGGCCCGAGCCGGTCGATCGGCGCTACGACAATCCCGATTTCATCGCCTGCTACGACAACCTGACGGCATGGGCCAAGACCATGGATCGTCTGGGCTACGACACCATGTGGCTCACCGAGCACCACTTTCAGTACGAGGGTTATGAGGTCACCCCGAACCTGATCTTGTTCGGACTGCACCTTGCCAAAGAGACCGAGCGTCTCCGCCTCGGCCAGATGTTTAACGTTGTGCCGCAGTGGCATCCGCTCCGCCTTGCCGAGGATGCCGCAATGATGCAGATCCTCACCGGTAATCGCATGCAGTTCGGTGTTGGCCGCGGCACGGTGCCGCGCGAAGCCCAATCGCTCGGTGGTGTGGTGGCCTCTGGCGACAACGAGATGTCCGCCGAACTCGATCGCATCAACCGTGAGATCTTCGAAGAGTCGATGGAGATCATCAAGGCGGCGTGGACCAACGAACGGTTCTCTTACACCGGCAAGCACTTCGTGTTGCCGCCCCCGGGCATCCCCGACCGCGGCAGCACGGTGAAGGACCTGACCTTGGTGCCAAAGCCGATTGCACCGATCGACGTGTATCAAGCGGTGACCTCCCCACCCACATTCGACTACGCAGCACGCGCTCGTCACCATGCGGTGCTGCCATCGCGCGGAATCGAGGGCACCAAGGCCGGTTGGGACATGTTCGCCGAGAAGGCTGCGGCCAACGGCTGGGAGCTCGGCCATGGCGAAGGTCGCTGTCTGGCGTTGAACATCCATGTGGGTCGCACCCTCGACGAGGCGATTGCCAGCGGTCGTGGTCCGCACGACGAGTGGATCAAGTTCTTGTCGCCATACGGTCGGTTCCGCACGTACGCGATGCCCGATGGATCCGAGACCCCCTTCGATCACAAGCCGGCCATCGAGGATTCGATCGACCAGGGCATCATGGCCATCGGATCGGTTGAGCAGGTTGCTGATCTCATGGGACGGTTCCGCACCGACGTGGGTGTTGAGCACTTCGTGCTGTTCTTCGACATGCCGGGCCTCACCCGCGAGCAGATGGACGAACAGTTGGAGATCACTGCGACCGAGGTGCTGCCGCGTATCGGTGGCTGATCTGGCTGACGCCGCTCCCTCCGGGGCGGCTACCGTGTCAGGGTCCGAGCCGGCGAACGGGGGGAACCAATGGGGCACGGAACACCGGCGCAGCGACGCGCCCTGATCGAGCAGCACATCGCACCCGGTGGTGCATGGGAGCTGACCGAGGTTGACATTGGTCGAGGTGCGGTGCGCGCATATGCGGGCGCGCCGCGCTCCATTCGTCAGCTCTATACCGACAATCTGAGCGACGCGACGTTCATTGTTGATGCCACGCGGCGGTGGACCTTCGCCGAGGCATGGGCCGATGCGTCGCGTCTCGGGCGCCTACTGGTGGAAGACCTCGGTGTGCAACCCGGTGATCGTGTGGCCATCTCGGGTCGTAATCATCCCGAATGGATGCTGGCATTCTGCGCGGCCACCTCCGTTGGTGCGATCGCGGTCGCGATGAACTCACTGTGGAACGACGACGAGATGGCCTACGGGCTCGACGACTCAGGGGCGACAGTTCTTTTCGCCGACGCCGAACGCCTGCAATCGGCCGCGGCCTCCGGGTGGACGGGCTACATGGTGGGCTTCGGCCCCGGCGACCTCGGCGGCGCCATCGATGTTGCGTCGCTGTTGGGGCCGACAGCTCCTGCGGTCGATATGCCCCAGGTGGACATTGCCCCCGATGACCCGGCACTGATTCTGTACACATCGGGGTCCACCGGCCATCCCAAGGGAGTGCTCACCACACATCGCAATGTGGTGTCGGCTCTCCTCACATGGGAACTCGAATACACCGTTCTCGCTGAACGCGACGGCGTTGTGCTGTCACCGCCCGAGACCGCTGGCTATGGGCCGGCGATCCTCCTTGGCATTCCCTTATTTCATGTGTTGGGGCTCCACGGTGTGTATCTGGCGTCGCTGCGTTCGCAGCGCAAAGTGGTGACCATGTTGAAGTGGGATCCAGACCTTGCGGTCGAACTCATCGAGCGCGAACGAATCGTCACGATCACGGCACCCCCGGCAGTCACCGGCGATCTGGCGCGGGCTGCAGCCCGTGGCGGGCGTGACCTGTCGTCGTTGGTATCCGTGGGTGGTGGTGGGGCTGCGCGCACTCCTGACCAGGTACGCCAGATCGACGATGCATTCGACACTGCAGTGCCAAACACCGGTTGGGGAATGACCGAGACCAGCGCCATCGGCACCCTCATCTTCGGCCAGGACTATCTGGCGCACCCACTCAGCTCAGGCCCAGCTCTCGCGGTTGTGGACCTTCGAGTAGTCGACGACGGTGGCATTGAGGTCCCCGTCGGCGAACGTGGCGAATTGCAGGTCCGCGGGGTGATGATGTTCCGCGAATATTGGAACAAGCCGTCAGCCACCGCCGATGCGCATACCGACGATGGCTGGTTCCGCACAGGAGATGTCGCACTGATCGATGCCGATGGCCACTTGCACATCGTCGACCGCATCAAAGACCTCATCATCCGTGGGGGAGAGAACATCGGCTGCGGCACAGTCGAAAACGCTGTTGATGGGCATCCCGAGGTGATCGAAGCAGTTGCCTACGCCGTTCCCGATGAACGACTCGGAGAAGAAGTCGGCATCACCGTGTACGGCACCGCAGCACTCGACGTGGACGACCTGTTGGAGTTCTGCCGTGGGCGTCTGGCACGTCACGAGGTGCCGCGGTACGTCACGGTGCACGATGGCCCGCTGCCGCGCACTGGATCCGGCAAACTGCTGCGCCGCGATCTGCGCGATGCCGCGGTGGCCGCGATGAATCACGGCTGACAACGCGTCTATCTCCCACGATCGACCGCTGCTCGACAGCACCGGTCGTGGTGCGGCTCGTTGTCAGTCGACGATGATGCGTCGGCGGTGCCAGCCTGTCGCGCCGTTGGGTGCGGGTGCGGAGACCTCCTCGGTCTGCATCTGACCCATCGCATCCCACGCTCGGACCTGCACCCAGTGCAGCCCAGGGTCGGCGTCCCATTCCACCATCCACTGCACCCAGGTGTCATCGCCGGCCACGCGACCAAGGGTGGCCGGCTGCCACGGATCATCGTCGATGCTGACCTCGACAGCGGAGATACCCACCGAGGGGGCAAGTGCCACGCCGCCGAGTACCACGCGCCCCGCGTCGACCCGATTGGTTGGAGTGTCGATACGCGACGCGATCTTCACCGGGGCCTCTTTCGACCAGCCGAGCGGAATCCAATAGCCATGCACTCCGTCCCAGGTCGCCAATTCGATACGCGACAGCCATTTCGTGGCTGAGACGTAGCCGTACAGTCCCGACACCACCAGACGTGCCGGGAAACCGTGCAGTGCCGGCAAGAAGTCGCCATTCATCGCGTAGGCGACGATCGCGGTGCGGTCGTCGTCGAGGGCGGTGAGCGGGAAACCGGCGGTGAAGCGATCCACCGAGCGCCCCACCACCTGTTCGGCATCATCGCGCACCCCGGCGCGATCAAGTAGGTCCCGTAGCGGCACGCCCTGCCACACCGCGGTACCGACCAGATCGCCACCCACCTGATTGGACACGCACGCGATTGTGACCGGCACCTCCACAGCATCCATGGACAGCAACTCGGCGTAGTCGATGGTGACTGGACGATCGACGAGACCATCGATGGTCAGCGTCCATGTCGATGGGTCAACACGCGGCACCCGCAGCGCCGTGTCGATGCGGAAGAAATCATCGGTTGGAGTGATGTAGGGGCTGACGCCGGCCACGTTGATACCGGTGTTGGGTACCTCGACTCGACGAGCTGCTCTTGGCAGGGCGTAGTTCGCCGTGACCGCGGGCACCGGGTCACCGCCTCTGGCGATCCGTCCGATGATGCCGGCGGCTGCTGCGGCGGCACCGAGACCGGCAGATGTGGTGAGAAATCCCCGTCGTCCCGCCACCGCAGCGCCCGGCATGGGAATTGGTGCCGCCGGTGCGCTGAGAGCGAGACGCAGCATCCACCACAGCGTGCCCACACCGGCGGCGAGGGCAGCACCGACCGACACGATCGACACCGGGGCGAGATCATCGGGGCGCGACAGCATCGCCGCGAGACCCGCAGCACCCGCCACGGAGAAAGCGATCACGCCGCTGCGCAGTTGGTGCCTCGCGCGCAGTCCAGCCACGGCACCGAGACCAACGATCACGATGAGCATTGAGATCACGAGTGCGGTGCGGTGGCCGGTGCCGAACAACGACACGGCAAGATCTTTGAGTCGGACACCCACGCTGTCGATGAACACCTCGCCGACCGCCGACAGCGGCGAGGGACCAGCGGTATCGATCACACTGACGAGTTCGCCCACACCGATGGCCACGGCAGCGGCCGTGGCCCCTGCGACCGCAGCCCGCGACCTCGTCACCCCATCGGGCTCGGTCACCACCTGCTCATCGATGACGGTGTCGCTCACGTGCACAGTCTGCGCTGCGATCCGCCGTTACGCCAGCCGAGCAAGGTCATGCACCGACCGGGTTCAGCGCAACGCGACATATGCCTCATGTTCGAGCGAGGCGACCACCACACCCTCCACGGTGATGTGCACATCGAGGACCGCACGCTCTCCGAGCGATCCGTTGCGACGATCGATCACCCGGGCGATGATGCTCGCCAATGAACCGGTGGCAACGGGAGCGTGGTGCCGCACGATCGAGCGTGTATGCACCCACGAACCCCGTGCCACATGGCGATGCACCATGTCATTGGCCAGTGCCGGCCACACCGCGGGGTGGACGATCTCCCCGATGGCGAACAACGGCAAGGAGTCGCCGGCCCGCGCTGCGTAATCACCGCCGTATTCGCCTTCGAGCTCTCGTTCAATGGTGGGCAGCTCCTCACCATCGCGCAACTCCGCCGCGGGTGTGCCAGCGAGAGACATCGAGCAGAGCACGCGTGGGTCGTCGTCGGTTGTTGTGGTCACAGCGAGGGTGTGTGCGTCACCCACTGCCTGTATCGCCAACCGTTCCCCATCGAAGATCGGGCGGCGAAACCGCACCTCAGCGGTGCCGTGGTGAACCCACTCGATACCCCAGTCGCGTGACGGCACATTCGCCAGATAGGCGTAGGTCGTCACTCCAGCTACGAGCGCCCGGTCGAAACCCGCGGCCCGTGCGCCCTCATCGGTGTGGATCGGGTTCCGGGCATGCTCGGGCAGGTTCTGCGCCACAACCTGATGATCGCGTAGTGGTGGTACCCCATCGGGATGAGCCATAGGGCATTGTGGCACCGCAACATCGTGTGATCGACGCTGGCGCATCCGATCCGGTTCTCCGCGGTGCGATCGGTCACGATGAGGGCGTGGATCTCACCGCCGCCACTGCACAGGAGCTGTCCGCAGCGATCGCTGATCGATCCGTGTCATGTCGGGAGGTGATGGCGGCACACCTCGATCGGATCGAGGAACAGAATCCAGAGGTGAATGCGATCATCAGCCTGCGCGATCGCGATGAATTGATGGCCGAAGCCGCTGCGGCCGATGAGGATCTTGTGGCTGGCCGGTGGCGTGGCTGGATGCATGGCTTTCCTCATGCGGTGAAGGACCTGGCAGAGGCCGCCGGTCTGCGGACCACGCTCGGGTCACCGTTGTTGTCCGAATGGGTGCCGACGTATGACGCGCTGCAGGTCGCGCGGATCAGAGCGCAGGGCGCGATCATCATCGCCAAAACGAATGTGCCCGAGTTCGGTCTTGGCTCGCACACGTTCAATCCTGTGTTCGGCACCACCCGCAATGCTGTCGATCCCTCCCGGACCGCGGGTGGTTCGAGTGGGGGAGCAGCCGTTGCGCTCGCCACCGGCATGGTGCCGGTCGCTGATGGCAGCGACTTCATGGGGTCGCTGAGAAATCCGGCTGCGTTCAACGGTGTGGTGGGATACCGCCCCAGTCAAGGGCGAGTACCGGCCTACCCCATGCGCAACGCCTACACGTCACAATGCGCCACCGAGGGCCCGATGGCACGCAATGTGGCCGACGCGGCTCGCTTGCTCGGCACGCAAGCGGGCTGGGACCCACGAGCGCCGCTGTCGATCGCCGGGGACCTCAGCGAACTTGCAACCGCCGATGGTGTTGCCGCGGCGCTGCAGGGTGACCCCGCCGAACTTCGGATCGGATGGCTCGGAGATCTGTCCGGTCATCTGCCCTTCGACCCCGGTGTGCTCGACATCTGCGCTGCGGCACTGCACCACGGCGCTGGTGCCGGTGTGCAGGTGGTGGAGGCCGGTATCGGTATCGATCTGGACCGTGTGTGGACCGCATGGCTGCACTGGCGTCAGGCCGCCATGTCCGCCACGATCAGCGCTTACCTCGGCGACACGGGGTCGCGTGCACTGGTCAAAGATGAAGCCCTGTGGGAAATGGACAGCGGTGCCGCGCTGACTGCAGGTGAATTCACCGCCGCTGCCGAGACGCGCACACGCTTCTATGTGGCGATGATGGCGGCGCTGGCCGATGTGGACGTGCTCGCCGTGCCGTCCGCTCAGGTGTGGCCCTTTCCGGTGGAGCAGCGCTGGCCCGAACGGGTGGGTGGACGAGAGATGGACACCTACCACCGCTGGATGGAGGTCACGCTGTACGCAACATTTGCCGGGCTGCCTGCAGTGTCGCTGCCGGTCGGGCGCGGTGACACCGGGCTCCCGATGGGCATTCAATTGATCGGACACCCGCTCGGGGATGTGGCCACGTTGAGGGCGGCCGCGATCATGGAACGAATTCTGTCCTGATCTGACCGTGGTGGTTCAGAGGCGGCGAGCCACGCCGCCGGTGAACCACCCCCAGGGGCGCGGTGCTCGTGGCACATACCGTGAATTGTGATCGAGCACCTCGAAACCGGCCGCAGAGATCATGGCGACGGGATCTCGACTGAGGTGACAGCCATCGGCGATACGCCGTTGGATCGGGTCGATGCGGTGTTGCCATGCGGCGACTCGAGCATCGGGCGAAAGACCGTGTTCGAGGAAGTGCAGGCGCATACCCGGCCGCAGCACCCGGTGCAGTTCGGCGAGTGCTGCCGCTGGATCCGACACGGTGCAGAGGGTGAATGTGGTGAGTGCCCCGTCACATGTGGCGTCGTCGAGGGGCAGCGATTCGCCGTGCAGGGCCACATGTTCGATATCCACTGGTGAGGCGGCGATGCGTTCGGCGGCGAGACGGCGCGCGGTCACCGACGGATCCACTGCCCACACCCGTCGTACATCTGCGGGATAGACCGGCACGTTCAGACCGGAACCGAAACCGATCTCCACGACATCACCGAAGAGACCCTCGGCGACGAGGCCGCGCCACTTGGCAAGCTGTGCCGACCCACAGGCACGATCAATCAGCCGCGGGAGAACACGTTCGCTGTAGAGACCCATCGCGGAAGTCTTGCCGATCGATGACGGTGTCGTGTGCGCAACAGGTGTGGCGTTAGCGTCGCGCGGGGCGTCGACCGGCGTCTGATCTCGGTGGAGGCACGGTGGCGACAACGACTGACGACAATCTGCTCCGTCGTCGTCGACGTCACGTGATCGGTTCAGGCGCGGTGCTGATCGCGTTGTCGGGGCCAGGGCAGACGGCGGGTTTCTCCGTGTTCGTCGATCCGCTCACCGAGGCCCTCGACGTCAGCCGCAATACGTTGACCTTTGCCTATCTCGTGGGCACCTTGGCGGCGAGTACCACCGGTGGGTGGCTTGGCCGTCGGCTCGATCGGGTTGGTGTGGGGCGAGGCTTGCGGCTGGTCAGTACCGCGCTCATGGCGGCCCTCCTACTCGCGTCGGCGTCAATGAATATCGTGATGCTCAGCGTTGCCATCTACGGCCTGCGATCGTTCGGGCAGACCGGTATGCCGCTGTCCGCGTCGGTGTTCGTTGCCAAAGCAGTGCGGGAGCGTCGCGGTGCTGCGCTCGGTGCGCTGACCGCCCTGGGTGGCTCGGCCATTCCTGCCACCCCGCTGCTCGGCGATCGCCTGATTGATGCGCTTGGGTGGCGGGCCGCGTGGTGGGTGCTTGCAGGGATTGTCGCCGTGGTCGGGCTCACGATGTCGCGTCGCATCGCTCGATTGGAGTCCGATGGAATCGGTGCCGGCACCGAGGCTGGCGCCGAACACGATGCCGATGGCGACGAGGCCTCAGGACTGACGCGTGATGCGCTGTGGGGTTGGGCGGTGGTGACCGCTGGCTTTGTGTCGGCCGGGTTTGTCGCCACCGGTCTTGGGTTCCATCAGATCGCCATCTTGGGTGAACGGGGACTGTCGTCGTCGGCGGCCGCAGGCAACTTCGTACCGCAGAGTCTGGCCTCCGTGGTGACGGCGTTGGTCGTGGGGCGACTGGTGGACCGGGTACCTGCCCGCGTGGTCGTGCCATTCAATATGGCGGTCCTCGCCCTTGCGGCCGTGTCCATCGGGTGGGTGTCATCCCCGCTCAGCGCCGCGGCGTATGGGGTGGCTGTGGGCATGGCCGCGGCCGCGACTGCAGCGAGCGAGGGCGCACTGATCGCGCGATGGATTCCGGCGGGAGTCCTCGGCACATGGCGCGGGCGCATGACCTCGGTGATGGTCGTGTCCACGGCGCTGGCGCCCTATGCGTTCTCACTGATCGCCGATGCGACGGGGTCGTTCACCACCACGGTGCGCCTCGCGGCGTTGGTGCCAGCCACGGTGGCGGTCGTTGCCGTGGCGTCGCCGTTGCCGTCACGGTGACCTGACGCCCCAACAGTAGGGTCGGGCATATGGACATCGTCACCGTGGATCTCTCTCCGTTCGCCACCGGTGCCGACCACGCGTCCGCGGCTGCGCTGGAGCAAGCCCGCATCATCGACACGACGTGCCGGGAGATGGGGTTTCTTCTCACCGTTGGCCACGGCATCGCCGACGATGTGAAGTCGGCACTTCTGGGACAGATGCGGGACTTCTTCGCTTTGCCCACCGAGGAGAAAGAGCGGATTTCCATCGCTGGCAGTGACTGCCACCGCGGCTACGTGGGCATCGCAGCCGAAGCGCTCGACGGGGCGCTTGCAGGCGCCGACGACCTTGATGTCGCACGTGTGGGTGACCTCAAAGAAACCATCGACTCCGGGGTTCACCACGGGCCGGATCACCCCGAAGTTCGTGCGGGCACACCGCTACACGGCCCGAATCGCCTGCCCGATCTGCCGGGTTTCGTCGACGCCTGGTCGGCCTATTTCACCGCGGCTGTGGAAGCAAGCCTGCGCGCCCACCGCGGGGTGGCGCTCGCGCTCGGGTTGCACCCCGACCACTTCGAACATGTGGGGTCTGCAGGCGGTCGTGACCCGTTCATGTACCACTTGCGAATGCTGCATTACCCGCCGATCTCTCGGGTGACGCCAGCCCCCGGCCAGCCGGGGTGTGGTACCCACACCGACTACGGAAGTATCACCGTGCTGTGTGACGACGGCATTGGAGGACTTCAGGTGATGACCCGGGGCGGCCAATGGGTCGACATCGTGGTGCCTGTAGGTCACGCCGTTGTGAATCTCGGTGATCTGATGGCCATCTGGACCAACGATCGCTACGTATCGAATCCCCATCGGGTGGTGAACCCCGTCGATGTCGATCGCTATTCGATCCCGTTCTTCGTCGAACCGGGGTTCCACACGCGCATCGAGTGTCTACCGACATGTCAGAGCGACGACATGCCGGCCCGTCACGCCCCACTCGTCACCGGTGACTACCTGCTGTCGAGATTCGATGGGACCCACTCCTACCGCAACGAGATCTTGGCCGGTGGAGCATGAGCCCGTCGGAGCTGCGTCGTGCGGATCATCCATCGGTGTCGGCCCGAGCGGTTGTCGCCGCCGATATCTCACAGGTCTGGGCTGTGATCAGCGATATCTCGCTTCCCATCGAGGGCTCGGGTGAATTGCATGCGGTCGAGTGGGTTGCCCCAGCCGATGGCCCTGCTGTCGGGGCGGTGTTCTTGGGGCACAATCGCAATGACCACATGGGGGAGTGGACGACGACGTGCACGCTTGTTGCATGCGATGCCCCACGGTCATTGCGGTGGGCGGTCAACGACCCCCCTCTGGCCTGGTGGGGGTACGAACTCTCCTCCGACGCGTCCGGGACGACCGTCGTACAGACCTTCCAGCTCGGGCCGGGTATGAGCGGGCTCGACCCACTCATCGAGAAGTACCCGGAACGCGAGCACGAGTTCATCACGGGACGGTTCGAACAGAAGCGTGCCGAGATGGCAGCGAACCTGATGATGGTCGGTGCGCGACTCGGCGTGGGTGTCACTCCGCTCGATCAATGATCGACTACGCGCGCCGACTCAGTTGATCCGACCGCGTTCGGTGCGGTCGTAGGCGATCGCGCCGGCGACCGCCAGCGTGGCCGCACATGCCACCAGTGCAACCAGAGTGACCGGGTGGACGTCGGCGGGGGTGCTCCCGGGGTTGTGCAGACCGGGCCCGACGGGGTCTGTTCCCATGTCGACCCAGGCGGTGAGCAGCAGCACCATCGACGGCACCACCATGCCCGCGACCATCGCCAGTCCGGAGCGGCGCACGATGAGAAATCCCACCACCCCAGCGGTCGCGATGCCGATCAACTGTGTTGATCGGGCGATGATCGTGATGAGGTCCCATCCGGTGGTTGCGGCATTCACGGTGAGATTGTCGAGCCACGAGGCGTCGGAGGTGGCGAGCGTGGGCCCTGCCGCAGCGGCGAGGGCGCAGAATGCGCCAATCGCAGCCACGATCGGGTTCGCGTCATTGCGGTAATCGGCTGCAACATCGTCGAGCGAACCGAAAAACGCCACAAGGCCGGCTCCGGCAGCGATCAGCAGTGTCCACCATCCGAACTCGCGTGTGATGGTCACCTCGACAATTGCATCTCCGTCGGCCCGACTGGCCACGCTTTCGGCCGCGCGTATCGGCGACTGAGCCAACGCGATGAGAACGGCGCACAGACCGGTGGCGCTGAGGCCCGATCCAGCAACCAAGCCGGGTGCCCACCGAACACCGAGTGCTGAACCAACCGCGCCGGCGGCCAGCCCGGCGGCACAGATCACCGCTGCCCACGTTGCCCCGCTCGACAGATCATCAGCGTGCCAGGTGCCACTGCGGTAGCCGTTGGAGATCGCGGTACGCAGCAGATCACCGGTGGCCGTTGAACTCACCGATAGGAGGTCAACAGCTGCTCCGATGGTGACAGCAATTGCGGTGAGGATGCCGGCGACGGCGCTGGGAATCGCGCGTTGTGGCCGTGGCCGAGATGAGCGGCGTGGTGCCGTGCCGTGGTCACCCCCAACCGAGGGGAGAGCGTCGTCAGTAATGGGTTCTCGGCCGGTGTCGGTGCTCGGTGTTGGGTCGGATTCGGTGGCGATGACGTCGGCAACCAGTCCTGCAAGGGTGATACCCCCCACCGGTTGGTCGTCGATCGTGTCGTCGAAGGGTCGGTCGTCACCCCATTCGGGTGCACCATCGATGCCGGTGGCTGCCATGCCAGCCCACACCTCCGGCGGTGGCGAACCGATCCGATCGTCAGGCAGATGAGTCGGCAGCTCATCAGTGAAGGTGTCGTGAACAATGGTCACTTCACCTGTCGCATCGTCGCTGCTGTCGGACGGGCTGCTCGTGAGGGTGCCGGTTGTGGACAGACGTGCTCCACACGAGGTGCAGAAACGCGCGGAGCTCTCCTCGGCAACGGTGGTACACGACGGGCACTCCACGTTGTGAGACTAGATCGCCTCATCGACGGGCGAGGTTGGGTCATGCATTGCGGAGTCGCCGTAATTGAGATGCGATGTAGGGGCGGGCACGTCGTTGGCCACCGCGCTGACTGATGGCGGCGTTGAGGTTGTCGAGGCAGGTGATGATGCGCACGAGATCGGGATCGCGTCCGAGACCTCGACATTCGTCGAGAAATTCCCCGAGTGTGCGATGCCCACGTTCACCATTGCATCGTCGGCAGGCCGCGACCTCGTTCTCCACCCAACTCGGTCCGCCCTTGATACGCGGAACGAGGTGTTCAGTGGTGGGCTGGACGTGACGGTCATCGAAGGCGCGCCCGCACCACACACACGTCGCCCCGTCCCGGTCGAGAATGATCGCCATTCGCTGCCGGCGATCGGGGAGGTGCCTGCTGCGCGGCATCGATGGCCCAGTGGTGCGTCGTCGTGGTCGCACCCCTGGATGCTCCCATGTGTCCGACCTGGCGCGCACAATGGTGATGTGGCTGGTCGCTTCGCTCCGTCTCCCACCGGGGAGCTGCACGTGGGAAATCTGCGGACAGCCGTCGCAGCGGCAGCGGCGGCGCGTGGCGCCGACCTGGCGTTTTTGATCCGGGTGGACGACCTCGACCGCGTGCAGTACGACCGCACCCACGAAGAGGGCCAGCTCGCTGATCTTGCAGCGGTAGGTGTGGTGTCGGATCAGCCACCGGTGCGACAGAGCGAGCGTTTCGAGCTGTATCGCGACGCCATTGCCACACTCCATGCTGCCGGGGAGGTCTATGAGTGTTTCTGCAGTCGCCGGGAGATTCGCGCGGAGATCGCCGCCGCCGCGTCGGCGCCACACGGCCACCGGCCCGACGGCGCCTACCCCGGTACGTGTCGCGAGCTCTCTCGTCGACGGCGTGAGGAACTTGAACGCGAGGGTCGGCGACCGGCTCTGCGATTGCGGACCGCGGCCGAGGTCTACACCGTCGACGATGTCATCGCCGGTCGATACACCGGTGCGGTCGATGATGTGGTGCTGCAACGCAACGATGGTGTGCCCGCCTACAACCTCGCCGTCGTGGTCGACGATGCAGACCAAGGTGTCACCCAGGTGGTTCGTGGTGATGACCTGCTCTCATCGACGCCACGCCATATCCATCTCCAGCAACGACTCGGACTGGTAACGCCGGAGTATTGGCATGTGCCGCTCGTTGTCGATGCGGAGGGTCGTCGATTGGCAAAACGCTTTGGCGCACCGTCGCTCAGCGACCTCGGTGCGGCGGGGATCGATGCCGGCCAGGTCACGGCGCGGTTGCGCGCATCGTTAGGGGTGGACGATGTCGGCGTTCTTCACGCCACCGAGGTGCCGCGTCACACGGTGACCTGTGAGGACCTCGGCCTGGTTGTGCCCGGTGATGCTTAGTTCGACGAACGTCCGATGCCCAGATCTCGGGGTTCGGCGGCGCGCTGGATGCGCAGGTTCAGGCGCAGTGTGCCCAGCATGATGCCGGGTTGGTGCATCCAGTCGTTGTCGTCGCTGTAGGCCATGGCATCCAACCGGTCGAGCAGCACACCCCACGCGGCC
The DNA here is from genome assembly GCA_009923855.1 of Actinomycetota bacterium. GTDB lineage: Bacteria > Actinomycetota > Acidimicrobiia > Acidimicrobiales > Ilumatobacteraceae > Casp-actino5. The sequence continues at coordinate 13,972 of RFST01000005.1, read as the reverse complement.
TGTTGTTCGATGCGCGACAGGTTTGCGCCCGGGCACACCCTTGGCCCGGCAGAGAAGGTGAGGTGTCGGGTGATCGCCCGCCGTTCGAGGTCAAGGTCGAAGGGGCATTCGAACTCTTCGGGGTCCACGTTCGCAGCACCGAAACGTAGATGCAGAAGCGAGCCCGCCGGTACGTCGACCCCCTGAAACACCTCATCGTGCGCGGTCATCCGTGTGGACAGACCGTGGGTGGGTGAGCGCATGCGCATTCCCTCTTCGACGAAGTTGCGCAGTCGGCTGCGGTCGGTGCGAAGACCGTCGAAGAGGCCGGGGTGCTCGCACATCAGCTGGGCCTGCTCCTCGAGGGCGTATTGAGTGGTCTCGAGCCCACCGATGATCATCGCGTGGACGATGCCGGCAATCTCAAGATCGGTCAGAGGCCGATCCAGGGCCTCGTAGTGCACCCCGCAGAGGAAGCTCACCATGTCATCTTGAGGGTCGCGGCGCTTCGCGGTCACATGGTCGTAGATGTAGTCCTGGAAGCCGTCGAGACGGGCCACCATCTCGGCGTTCTGCTCTGGTGTGAGTTCATGTCGCAGGCCGGTGCCATGCACGAAGGGCGTGACCACAGCATCGCCCCACTCGGCCAGGAGGGGAATGTCCTCGAGGGGGAAGCCGAGAATGGTGGCCATCACCCGCTGCGGCAGCGGCCGGGCGAACTGGGAAATGAACTCGACGTCGTCATTGTCGATCCATGCGTCGACCAGATCATTTGCGTGCGCTGTGATCATGTCGCGATGTCGTAATGCTCCGGGTCCCACCCAGGGGTCGGTCAGTTCTCGCCGGTGCCGGTTGTAGAGCTCTTGCGTGGGTCGCAACGACAGCATGGACGCGTACATCAAGTTGTGCTGGGAGGCGTAGACCTCCTCGGGGCTGAGGCCTTGCTCGCTCAGTTGGCGCAGACGTGCGGTGGTCAGGCTGATGAATCGATCCGGGTCGCGCACCACCATCTCGATGTCAGCGTGTTTGGTGAGCACGAAGGCATCGCTGCCTGGTGTGATGCCGCCGCCCGGAATGCGTAGCACCGGTGCATCACGGTGAAGGATCTCGTACGCCTCGTACCAGTGCTCTTGAGCGCCGTCACCGAAGAGGTCGACCTCGTCGAGCGACATGGGGCATCCCATGACACTGAGTTCATGATTGATATGTCGCTCGTATCCCATGACGCCCCCTTCATCGACATCGGATGTCGTGAAAAATCGATACCAGATTGTTGGTCATACGCCGCTGTTGGAGGGCGACATCATGACGATTGGGCGACGATGCATCGCGAGAGCGCACCAATGACGGCATTGCGAGGTTCGGGCGTTCTAGCGTTGAGTCCACGATGCGTCACCGTCCATCCACTCTGTGGTTCACCGCGGTTCCCGTGGGTGCCCTCGTGCTCGTGGGATGCGGCGCCGCCATGATCAGTAGTGCGGCGGCACCGGTGGCGGTCACGTTGATTGAGCCTGAGGCCCAGGCCGAGGTCGTGGTGGTTCAGGTACCGGAGATAACTGTGACAACCAGTTCTGTCGCCCCGGCACCGACGACGACCACCACTGCTGCCCCGACGACCACCATCGCCGAGCGCGAGACCCAGATGGCGTCACCACTCGCGCAGCCTCTTGTCGCAATCGGCACCGACTCGGGTCCGGAGGCTGCCAGAGTCCAGCAGCGTCTCGTGGATCTCGGTTTCTGGTTGCAGTCAACCGATGGTGAATTCGGTGTCACGAGCCGTCAAGCGACGATGGCGTTCCAGAAGTATCACGGCCTGACGACGTCTGGTGAGGTTGACCAAGCCACGGCGGACCTTCTGTCCGGGCCGATCGAACGGCCGATGGGTCGCGCGGAGGCTGGCACCCTGTTCGAGGTCGACAAGTCGCTGCAACTGGGGTTTGTGATCGTCGAGGGGTCGACGCGGTGGGTGCTGAATGTGTCAACCGGTTCGGAGATCCCGTACGAGGAGCCGAATCAGAACGACCCATCGGTGATCGAGCAGGGCGATTCGATCACCGATCCCGGCCTGTTCACTGTCGATCGTGAACGTGTAGAGGGCTGGTGGGACGGTGACCTTGGTTCGATCTACCGGCCGAAGTACTTCAACGGAGGTATCGCGGTTCACGGGTCCTATTCGATTCCGGACTATCCGGCCTCGCATGGCTGTGTGCGCGTGTCGACCGCGGCGATGGATTGGATCTGGTCGGAGGATCTCATGCCGCGTGGCTCGGCCGTGTGGGTGCACGGCGAGATTCCCGCTGAGTGACCCGAGGTGATGTCGGTGTTCGGTCGGGTGAGGTGCGAGGCTGGTGTCGTGGCTGGCCGTCTGTTTCTTGTGAGTGCCGCCGTAGCGGTGGTGATGAGTGCCTGTGGATCAGAGGACGCACCGTCGGCAGTGATCGTCACGTCGGCCCCCGAGTCGTCGACGGCCATCACGGCAGCATCGGTGACAGCAACCGATGCGCCGCCGGCTCCCGCGACGTCGGTTGCGGTGGCCACGACCACGCCGGTTGCCGACATCGTTGCGCCGTCGTCCACGGTGCCGACCACCACGGTGGCTGACACGACGACCACCACACTGCCGACTGCAGCGACGATGTTCGTGGGGCCCGACACCGTCGGTCCATTGAGCTTCGGAATGGGGATTGCGCCGGTGCTCGATGTTCTGATTGCGGTGCTGGGGCCGACGCTGTCGGACACCGCCCACAGCTATCCAGTGATGGGTGCTTCGAGGTACGTCGACGAATTCGGTGACTTCTCATTTGCCTACCCCTACGGCCGACAGACGTGTTTTGAGAATGAGTTCTGCGTCGAGGCGGGTGGCCCGAGCCCGGCCGAACTGGTGCTTGTGGGTTGGTCGCAAACCGACGCTGCGGGAGCACTACGGACCGTCGATGGTGTGAGCATCGGCACCTCCGTAGCCGACATCGATGGTCTCAGTCTCAGGGGTGGTTGCTACTCGTTCGGATATGGCACGGTCGGAGGAATCGATCTCGATCTCGTGTCGTCGGGTGAACCGTTCACGATCGTCGATGACGATGGCGGTATCACGGACGGCTCCCCGGACCCAGCCGACCTGACGGTGGTCGGTATGACAGCCGGTGAGAATCGGACCTTCGAATACAACGACTGCTGAGCGGTCATGCAGATCGGTCTTGACCACACCCGCATCGACCTCCGTCCCGGTCGCCCCTCGCGTCTCGCGGTCGAACTGCACAATGACCGGCCGACGGCGGGAATGTTCACGCTGTCCGTCGACCTGCCCGGAACGGCCTGGCTGACCTCGTCACAGCCGGTCGTGCGGGTCTCACATGCCGAGACGGTGGTGACCACCGTCGAGGTCCATGTCGGCAATGACGTGGTCGCCGGGGAGCACGATGCGGTGCTGCGCGCCACCTCGGTGAGCGACCCAGATGACGTGGCAGTGCATCGCCTTCGGTTGGTGGTTGGTCCGGCACCGTCGATGCGTTTAGTGGTTGCACCGTCAGTGGTTGCGGGTCATGTGGGCGCGGCGACCACGGCCACGGTCACCAACACGGGAAACACCCCACTCGAGGTCCAGTACTCCACGCGTGACCCCGCCGGTGAGACCCAGTCACGGTTGTCGATCACGCACTCGCGTTTGTTGGCCGGAGAGCGACGCGATGTGGACGTGACGATCACGGCACCGGCTCGCCGGGTCGGTACACCGGTGCGACGCCTCATCGGGGTGTCGGCAGTGGCCGACGGAGTTGCACCTGTTGAGGAGTTCGTGACGTTCATGCACCGTCCACGGGTGCGTCGCTCTGTCTTGCGTGCAGCGGTCGCTGGCTGTGTTGCAGTGGTCGCCGGAGTGACCGCGTTGGTGGTGCTGGGCCTCGCAGACCGTGAGGTCATCGGCAAACGAGTGCCACCTGGATTCGTCGCCGGCGTTGCCGAGGTGCAGCCAACGGCGGTGGTCGACGGTCGGGTCATCGATGCCGCGAGTGAGGTGCCACTCGCGTCGGTCGTGGTCGACGTGTTCCGCGATCTCGGTGACGGGTCCCAGGCATCGGTCGCCACCACAGCGACCGATGCCGATGGGAGATGGACGGTGACGGGAATTACCGGAGGTACACATCTGTTCCGCTTCTCCCGTCCAGGATTTGATGCGGTCGAGGTCACCGAGGTGGTGATCCCAGCCACGGACGTCGACGTCGACACAGTGGTCATGGCCGGCCGCACATCGTCGGCGGAGGTGGTCATAGCGGTGGATGCCCCGGTCGCCGCCGTGAGCTACAACCTGACGACAGTCGGCTCGTCGGAGGTGCTGTCTGGGTCGTTGCAGGTCGACGACGATCGACGCGCCCGAGGGCGCATCGATGGGGTCACGTCCCCTGGTCGTCACCGCCTGGAGGTCACCGCGCCGGGCCACATTCCTTTGTCGACGTCGTTCAGCACCGATGCGGACGAGGCATTTGTGGTGCCGCCACTACGCCTCGAAGCGGCCCCGGCGACGCTGCTCGGACGCACGACTGACAGCTCTGGTGAGCCACTCGGTGGGGTGTCGATCACGGTGCTGGGTGACGGTACGGAACGGCGCTCGAGCAGCGATGCGGTCACCGGATCGTGGAGTGTGGGCGATATCGCCGCGCCGGGAACGATCACCGTGGTGTTTACCGCCGACGGGTATGTGACGGTGTCCCGCGCGGTCGATGTCGACGCGGGCGGTGAGGCGACCCTCGACGACGTTGTGCTCGCCGCAGCTCGTGGTGTGGTGAGCGGTCGAGTGCTCGATGCCCAGGGACTGCCGGTCGGCTCGGCACGGGTGGTGTTGCGCGGTGGCGACCTCGAACGGGTGGCCACCTCATCGAGCACGGCAACCGTTGATGGGCCTGCAGGGTCGTTCCGCATTTCTGGAGTGGAGGTGCCCGGGACCTACACGGTCGGCGTGTCGGCCCCGGGGTATTTGGCTGCCACAGTGGCGATCGATCTCGTGACTGGGGACAGTGCTGATGAGGTGCTGGTCACTCTTGAACGGGCCACGGTGGCAGTGACCGGTGTGGTGCGCGTTGACGGTGTGGGCACCGGCGGACTGGTGGTCACGGTTGACGATGGCCGGGTGATGCGTACCGTGGTCAGTGCCGATGACCCAGCGGGTGCCTACGCGATCGCCGACGTGTCGCCTGGTGTGCACACCATCGGTGTCACCACCCCAGACGGCCGTTCTGCGTCCACGCTCGTCGATGTTGTGGTGGGGTCAGAACTTGTGGTGGATCTGAGCATCACGTCGGTGGAGTCCTGATGTTCATCGGGGTGCGTCCAGGCTCGTTGGAGATCGTTGCGGGAGCCACCGCCAGCGTCAACATCAGCATCGTCGACACCGATGCAAGTCCGGTGGCGCAACCGGTGCGTGTTGCGGTGCTCGGCCCGCCCGACGGATGGGTCACGTTCGACGACGCCACCCCCACTGTGCCGGCATCAGGGTCGGTGGGTGTCACGGCCACGGTGTCAGTGCCGGCAGATCATCCCAGCGGTGAGTTCTTGTTCGTGGTGGCGGTCACCTCCGTCGATGCCGGTGGGAGAGAGGTGTACGAACGGCTGCCGGTGACCGTCGTCGATCGACCACCGGTCAGGGTGACCACCGATTCCTCCATCGCCGATGGGGGACGACGGTCGCGTGTGGGGTTGGTGGTGACCAGCGATGCAGCATCGCCGGTGATCGTTGCGCCGGTTGCACGCGATCCACGTGGCGCATTGGAGGTGTCGTTCGAGCGCTCGCGGGTTGAGGTCGAACCCGGTGCGGTGCGCACGCTCGGGGTATCGATCACGGGCGACCGGCCGGTGGTGGGTCGCCCTCGTCGTTCCATTGTCACCCTGGGAGTGAATGCGGGCACCGATGTGACGATCGACGTTCCCGTGGTGCGTCGACCGGTCCTTGGGGTCGTCGGTTCGCTACTCCTAGCGCTGGTCCTCGTGGCGGCATCGGCTGGCATTGTTCTCGCTGGCGGACTCGATCGCTTTCTTGGCGACTCTGAGCCTGCCGTGGTCGACGACATCGTGTCACCGCGTCCGGTGGAGGCGGCGCGTACCCCGGGAGCGGTGATGGTGGCTCAGGTGCGATCGGCGGCGACCGGTCAAGCGGTCGTGGGGGCGCGTGTGGAGGCGCTCGCAGCCTCGGACCCGGTCATGGTGTTGGCTGCGGGTGCCAGCGATGCCGACGGTGTGGCCAGGGTTCGCGGAGTGCCGACGGGCGACATCGTTCTGCGTGCGACGGCTCCGGGTTTTGAGACCGTGTTCTCCGGTGGTGTTAGCCGCCACGGGGATGCAGTTGCGGTGTCGGTGGCGCCTGGTGATGTCGCGGCGTCGACACGGTTGGAACTTGCCGATCTGGTGATGGTGGGTGAGGTTGCAGAGATCAGCGGTCGTGTCGTCGGTGCCGAAGAGGGCACATTCGAGGTGCTGGCTCGGCCGGTGGTCGATGCACCAACTGCACGGGTGGTGACGGGGGTTCTCGATAGCACCGCGTTCCGTCTGTCGGGACTTGCGGCACCAGCCGAGTACAACCTCGTCGTCCGCAGGGGTGGCGAGGACGTGCTGGCACACCGGCTGTCCGTTGGGGCAGGTGAGCGGGTGGATCAGGTTCTGCTCACGGTGCTCGGTGCGGACGCGACGGTCACCGGCACGGTGTCGGGCCCTCTCGGCCCGGTGGGTGGCGCTGAAGTGATTGTCGGCGACGGCACGGTGCAACGACGCACGGTCAGCCTGACCGATGGGGCGGTTGGGTCGTTCAGCATTGGAGGCCTCGGCGGACCGGCGACGTACAACGTGACCGTTCGTGCCGACGGTTTGGCGACCGAGACCGCGAGTGTGTCGGTTGCAGCAGGTGGGTCGGCCTCGGTTGATGTTGAGTTGGCAGCGGCCACCGGATCGATCGCCGGTCGGGTTGTCAACACCGCTGGTGTTGGCGTGGGAGGCGTCGTTGTTCGGGTCACCGCTGATGGCGTGCAGCGCACGGCGGTGTCGGTCGATGGCAGTGGTGAGGACGCGGGACGATTCAGAGTTGAAGGGTTGGCGCTGCCGGGCGATTACAGCGTGACCGTGGCGCCCGAGTCTGGCCGGGCTGCGGCACAGCAGGTGCAGATCTCCCGCGAGGTACCGCGACGTGGTGACCTTGTTGTGCGAGTTGTTCCGGCGACCTCATCGGTGACGGGCACGGTCGCGACTGCTGCGGGCACTCCGGTCACAGGTGCGCAGGTGACCCTGTCCGATGGGGTGCGTGTGGTGCGGACCATGACGGTGACCACACCCGCTGGCGCGTTCGGCATGGGTGGTGTGGCGCCGGGTAGGTACACCTTGAGTGTGGAGCGTCGGGGTGCCACCACCGAGGTGGTCGAGGTGACGGTGCCGGACACGATTGTCGATCCGGGGCCGGTGGTTGTCGATGTGACCGTTGGTCCAGTGGCATCGGTCGTCGGCACTGTGGAACGCGCAGTGGCAGTGCTTCCCGATGGTGAGGGTGCCGACGATGATGCCGATCTCGAACCCGAGCGCGTGATTGAGGCGGCCGCTGGGCTCACGGTGCGGCTGCACCGTGTGCCCGATGCGGCGGGCCCGGCGTCGACGGCGGTGGCGGTAGCTACGACCGCATCTGATGGCTCGTTCACCCTCACCGATTTCTCGGCACCGGTCGACTACGTCGTGGTCATCGTCGACCCAGTTGACCCGACGACAGTGTTGTCGTCAGTGTCGGTGCGTCCGTCACCGGGTGTGGAGACATCGGTGGATGTCCCGACGATCGGTGCCTGATCAGCGACTGCCAAGGCAGAGCACATCGTCTGGGGTCGCCACCCAGCTCGACCCGTCTCCACAGACATCTGGCGTGGTCTGCAACGGTCGCGGACCGTCGGGATCCAGGCTGCCGGGAATGCCGATGGACCTGATCACGGCGAGTTTGGCGTGATCGTCGACGTCGGTGCCAAGCCCCGCAGTGAGGGTGGCGGCATCGAGTGCGGTGAGTGTTTGGCGACCGAGGATGCCGTCGATGGTGATGTCCACGCCGAGGTTGGCGAGGATGGTCTGCGCCTCGGTGATCTCGTCCGATGTCAACGGTGTGTCCGGATGATCAGTGACGGCAGTGACCACGAGGGTGGCGTCATCGCAGGTGGATGGACGAGCCAGGTCATCGGTGACGGTCACACAACTGCCGGGACCCCATGTGGTGATCGTCACGACGGGCACGGTGGTGGTCGGCGTGGCAACAGTGGTTGTTGGAGCGACGGTGGTGGCAACCGTTGTCGTCGCTGCGCTCTCGTCGGTGCCGCGATCCTGCCACCAGTCCACGGCTCGTGGGATGACGACCAGGCCGATCACCGTGAGCACGGCCAAGATGGCGACGACGGCGATAGCGATGATGATCAGTCGCCGGTTGCCGTTAACGGCGGGGGGCGTGTCGGCGGCGGTGTGAGCATCGGACTCGGTGTCGGCATCGGTGGTGGCTGATCCAGCGGTGGCGGGGTTCACCAATTTCATTCCGCGGGGCGGCTTGAACCCCTTCGGCATCTTGATGTCACGTCCGTAGCGGTTGACTTTGCCCTTGTAGCGGCGAGCCTGTCCGCTGAGTCGGCGTCGCTTGTTGTCGAGGTTGGCCAACTCGGGTGAGTGCTTTCGCACCTGCCGGCGGATGAGAGATTTCATGTCGGCCACACGTCAAGTGTCGCACATCGCCGACCGGAGGTGGTTGTGACGGTGCGTGGGGATGGACCGGTCAGGGCAGCATCAGCCGCCAGCCCCGGGCTGGTGAGGGACACGCGGTGAGGCCGAGATCGGCGGCGATGGACAACGTAAGGGTCAGCCCGTCACCGATGTCGGCCGTGTGCGCTCCGGGTCCGGTGTCGTCGATATCGATCGCTGGTGGGTCGATCACGTGCGTGATGGTGAGGGTGCGCGATCCGTGTCGCGCGCTGTTCGTCATCAGGTTCACGAGGATCCGGACAGCGGCGAGGTGGTCGCTGAGGATGATGTCGGATGGTTCGCCGACTTCGGTGATCACGACATCGGGGTGCAGCGCCTCGACGATGTTGACGGCGTCGGCGATGATCGCAGCCAGGCGCGCCGGCTCCGCGCTGTCGTGGTCGGAGATCAGTTCCGCCATGTGGGTGGCGGCCGTGCGTGCGGCGGTGAGGTGGCGGGCGGTGTCGACATCGGTGGAATCGAGACCTTGCGCGGCGAGGTCCAATCTCCCGATCACGGCATGGAGCGGGCCACGCAAATCATGAAGCAGCGCCGACGTTGTTGTGCCCGCCGATGTCGGGTGCTGTGGTGACGGATCCGCGGCCGGCATGTAGCGAGTCTGCCATCTGGCATGTGACATCTGTTGTGGAAACGTTGTGAAAGGTGTGCGCGGAGCGTTTCCCCAGCGAAGGAGCCTGACCGCTGTGGCCAGCATGCCCTTCACCCGGTTACGCCCGGGTACCCCGAGATCGACTCGTGTGGGAGCGTTGTCGTATGTACTTCTCGGGGTCGGGCTGCTGGTCGGATGTGGCGGAACAGCGGAAATCCGCGCCGAGTCCGGCGAGGTGATCGCCGCCGGGTCATGGTCGGTATTCGATCTCCGCGCGGGCGATTGCATCGATGCGGCCGATGCCGAGGGTGACATCGATTCCGTTGCCCTGGTGCCGTGCGCAGAGCCGCACACCCAAGAGGTATTCGCGCTCGTCGATAGCACGGAGTCGGCATATCCCGGTGCGGCCGAGCTGGCGCTCTGGGCCGATGCTGCCTGCCTTGCTCAACTGCAGTCGGAGTTCGGCCTGACACTGGCCGACGGGCTGTTCGTGTCGTATCTGCTGCCCAGTTTCGATGGCTGGAACAAAGATGAAGACCGCACCGTGGTCTGCGTGCTGGTCTTCCCCGATCGCGGTGCAGTGGTGGGTTCCTATGTTGCGGGTGACGCGCGGGTCGTGTCGGCCACCACAACCACGGAGGCCGCAGCCTGATGGGCATTTTGGTGTCATCGGGCGCACAGATGATGTGCACGTTTGGCGCGGCACCGTCGGCGTTGAACGTGTTGCCAGTGGGCATGGTGAACGCGGGTGGTCCGGCGGCAGCCACGATCATGGACAACAAGCCGATGGTCAACATCGCGCCGTTCGGCATGTGCATGTCGATGGCGAATCCGCAGGTTGCGTCGGCCACAGCCGCAGCGATGGGGGTGTTGACGCCTATGCCCTGTATCCCAAATGTCCCGGGGCCGTGGGCACCTGGTTCTCCGACGGTGATGATCGGCAACAAGCCGGCACTGAACAACTCATCGAAAGCGATGTGCGCATTCGGTGGTGCGATCTCGATCATGGTGCCGGGTCAATTCACGGTGATGGTGCCATGAACGGCTGGACGCTCGTGGTTGGCAATCCCCGCTGTCGAAGGCGTGTGAGCCGTGGGACTGAACTTTTTGTCTTATGGAATAGACCTTTCTCCAAGGGGTGTCAGATGGGCTACGGTGTGGGTTCCCACACGAGTTGGAGGTATCCATGCCCAGTTATTTGACCCCAGGTGTGTACGTCGAGGAGGTGCCGTCCGGATCGGGCAGCCTCTCCGCCGGCGCTACCGCCATCGCCGCCTTTGTCGGTTTCACCGAGAAGGCCCCGAAAGACGATCCCAGCGATCCCGACGGTCTCAAGCCGCGCCTCGTTACGAACTGGGCGCAGTTCGAATCGCTCTACGGTGGGTTTGTCCCCGGTGCCATGCTGCCGCACGCGGTGTACGGCTGGTTCCTCAATGGAGGATCGGTCTGCTACATCGTGCGCATCCCGCACAACCGCCCGTCAGAAGAGTCCGGTCAGATGGCGCTGCCCGCCGCCGACCGCGCTCTGGGTTCGGTGCTCGAGTTCGAATCCATCGGGCCTGCCGATGGCATCACCGTCGGAGTGTCGAACGGTGCGCCGATCGAGGTTGAGGGTGGCGATCCGATCCCGACTATCGACCTTGAGGTCATCAAGGACGGCGCTGTGGTCGAGACCTACGAAGGCCTCACCCTGTCCTCAGGTGACACCAACATCGAGACGGCACTTGCCGAGTCGCAGTTCGTGAAGGTCGCCACCAAGGTCGACGTCACACCAGAACTTGACTTGAACCTCGCTCAGCCCAAGCCCGGTCTGTACCCGATCGCTCCCGCACCGCGTGAGCCGGTTGAGGTTAAAGCCGCCAGCTTCGCCGGCTCCGAGACTGCTCGCAACGGCATCAACGGCCTCGTGATCGCCGACGACGTCACCATGGTGATGGTGCCGGACCTGATCACCGCCGCCACCAAGGAAGACGGTTCGGTCGATCTCGGAATGTGGAAGGCCGTGCAGACCGCGGTGATGAACCACTGCGAGGGCCAGGCCAACCGCATGGCCGTGCTCGACTCGCCCCCGGGCATGTCGGTGCAGCAGATCAAGGAATGGCGCAGCGATGTCGCCATGTACGACTCGGCCTTCGCCGCCTTCTACTACCCGTGGATCAAGGTGTCGAATCCGGTCCCGACCAACGGCGACGACGAGATCCTCGTGCCGCCGTGTGGCCACATGGCCGGCCTGTGGGCCCGCGTCGACGAGACGCGCGGTGTCTGGAAGGCGCCCGCAAACGAAATCGTTCGTGGCGCCCTCGATGTTGAATTGCCGATCACCAAGGCCGAGCAGGGTCTGTTGAACCCGATTGGCATCAACTGCATTCGCCCGTTCGGCACCCGCGGTATCCGCGTGTGGGGCGCGCGCACCCTGTCGTCGGATTCCGACTGGCGCTACATCAACGTGCGACGCCTGTTCAACATGATCGAAACCGCGATCATGGAGGGCACGCAGTTCGCGGTGTTCGAGCCTAACGATCAGAAGCTCTGGGAGGGCGTGAAGCGCACCGTGGGTGCGTTCCTCCGTGGCCTGTGGCGCGATGGTGCGCTTTTCGGTGCCACCCCCGATCAGGCTTTCTTCGTGAAGTGCGACGCCGAGAACAACCCGCCCGAGTCCATCGACGAGGGCAAGTTGATCGTGGAGGTGGGTATCGCTCCGGTGAAGCCCGCGGAGTTCGTGATCTTCCGTATCAGCCAGCTGAAGGACTCCTCGGCCTGATCGGCCGGGGACCTTCATACGTCCCAAACAACAACATCACACCGAAGGAGTGACACGCCGTGAGCGAACATGATGCCGAATATCTGGGTTCCCAGTTCGGTCTGGAGATCGATGGGGTCGAGCTTGCTCGATTCACCGCCGTCTCCGGGCTGGGCTACGAGAGTGAAGTGGTGACCTTCCAGGACACCCTCGCTGATGGAAAGGTGATTACCCGGAAGCGTCCGGGCCGGATCAGCTTCCCCGACATCGTGCTCAAGCGCGGTCTGTCGTCTGACAACTCTCTGGTCGAGTGGTACCAGACCGTTGTCGACGGGCAGGTTGAGCGTAAGAGTGGCTCCGTCGTGATCTACGACCAGACGTCGACTGAGATCGGCCGTTGGAACTTCGAGAACGGCTGGATTGCCAAGTGGAGCGCCAGCGACCTCGATGCCGGCTCAGACGACATCATGATTGAAGAGGTCACGATCGCTCACGAGTACATGGAACGCGCCTGACCCAAACGGGTGATTGGCGGCACCACGGAGGTGGGGTAAATGTCAGGATTGCGAACCGAGTTTGAGTTCCTTCTTCCGAAGGGCCTCGTCGATGACGACGGGTCCCTTCACCGAGAGGGGACGATGCGTCTCGCAACAGCTCGTGATGAACTCGAGCCGTTGCGCGACCCGAAGGTCCGAGATGCTGACGACCCCTATCTCACGATCGTCGTGCTGTCGCGAGTCGTGGTCAACCTGGGCACCAAGTCCCGGGTGACCCCTCGCGATATCGAGGCGCTTTTTGCCGCCGACCTGGCGTATCTCCAGGACTTCTACAGCGTGGTGAACTTCGGTACGGACGACGAGATCGAGGCCTTGGTCCGATCCGTCGAGGACGCTCGCACTGTCACCCCGGCCAGCCGGGGTGACAGTGGCGAGTCCGACACCGCAGCCGCTTTCGACGGCGGCGACCGCTTCGATGACGACATTGACGACGATGAGAACGTTGATGATGCCGACGACGATGAGGTCCCGATGGCCACCGCCCCGCGCCGAGCGCGCATTGAAGAGGTCAAGCGCGAGCCGGCACACGAGGCGTGAAGCGCTACCCGGAGTCCGCGCTCTGGGACGAGGTGGCGTTTCTCGCGTACCACCTGCACTGGCCTCTCTCCGAACTTCTCGACCTGGCGCATCGCGACCGGGTCAGGATGATCAACATCGTCGCCGAACTCAATCGGCGATCCATCGAGAACCTGCGTGACGCATAGCGACCATGCCGACCTACAAACCTGCACCCAAAGGCCGTGACCATCTGTTCACGAAGGCCACCTCCAACACGCATTCATTCCTGTTGGAGGTCGACGGCCATCGCATCGGCCGATTCACGGCGGTGTCCGGCCTGAAGATGCAGGTCGAAGTCGAGTCGTATGCCGAAGGTGGCAACAACGGCTTCGAGCACAAATTCCCCGGACGCGTCACCTGGGAGAACCTGGTGTTCAAGCGGGGTGTCACCGAAGACAACAACCTGTTCAACTGGTTTGACATCACGGTCGGATCCGGGTTCGACAAGAACAAGAACGTGCTCGATCGATCCACGTGTGCGGTCACCATGCTGTCCGCCACCGGCAAGCGTCTGCGGTCGTGGAACATCATCGACGCGTTCCCGGTTCGCTGGACCGGGCCGGACTTCTCCGCTGATGCCGAGGAGGTCCCCGTCGAGGAGCTGGAGGTGGCCCACCATGGGTTCACAGTCACCAAGCCCTGACGAGACCCCGCAGATTCGGCGCGCCCTCCGACCCCTCACCGCTACCGGCCGCCGACCATTGCGTCGAGTCGGCACCGTGCTGCGATCCACGTTGAGTTTTGGTCGTGGTCTGGGCACGGGCATCGTGCGGCGAGAGCAGGCACCATCAACCCCAG
>RFST01000040.1 GCA_009923855.1 Actinomycetota bacterium | reverse complement strand
CCGCCCGGCCCCGTTCACGATCGAGCACACCGAGCTGTTGTTCCAGCTGCATGCCGATCACACCGTGGTCGACGCCGCGTTGTAGCTCGCATCGCCCGGCGCGCTGACGGTCACACGGCATGTTCCCGAATCCGCCGTGACAGTCACCACATTTCCATCGATCGTGCAGGGGTCACCGGTACGGAGGCTGTAGGTGAGTGACCCAGAGTCTTCGTGACCGGTCACGGTGACTGTTGCCGACGATCCATTCTGCACCGTTGATGGTGTCGCCGTCGCCATCAGTGTCTGCGACGCCAACGATGAATTCACCACAACTTGTCGACATGCGCCCTCAATGCGACCTTCATCGGCAGTCCCAATCGCAGTTACGCCGATAGCGCGGACGTACCAGGTGCCGTCGGCAACACTGCTGACGGATGCAGAAATCGCGGTCGGTGCGGTGGTCGATGCAGTTCCGGTCACCGTCGCTGGCGTGGCACCAACCGACGTCGCTGCGGAGCAATCTGCGGAGCTGCTGTATTCGAAACCAGACGTGATCGTCGCTGAGGTGCCGGGGTCAATCGACCCGGTGAACTGGAGAGTTGAACCACTTGCCGATGGTTGCCCCGTTTCCACGTTGACAGCTCTGAAGTCACTCTCAAGTTCATCCAGACTGCGCCCGTCGAGGCTCGCAAATGAACCAATCTCCGCCAGAAGGGCATCATCATCGTTTGCGGCCATCTCATCAAGTTCGCCCAGGGCTGCGGTGAGCGCTTGGGCATCTGTGAGGCCCTCCAAGGACTTACGGCCAGCAACCTCGGCCGTGAGGAATTCGAAAGGGGTCATTCGCTTGCATAGCGACCCGGCGTCTGTGCCATTCCAAATAGCTTGCCCGGTTGCGTTGCCAGTGAAATTCACCTGGGTGGATGACGACCCGCCGGCAGTGCCATCGGGAATGATGTCGCCCCACTTATCTGACGGCCCATACGTCACCGAGGCATCAAATACGTCCCCCGTGTGCTGCTTGTGTCCACTGTTAAGCGCACCAGATGAGACGCTGATTCGTCGGTACGGGTTGGTGACCGACCGGGTGCGGTGGCAGATCTCCACCTTGTTTGCTGCCTCAACGGACTGCGGGTCCGCAACAGCAACGATGCTGGCACCAACAAGAATGCCGGCGAAGCACAGGATTAAAATTTTACGCACAGGGTGATACATTATCAGCGTCGCCCGCGTGCCGACTTCCCCTTTGGTCAGTCGTCAACGACGATGCAGCCGAGGAGTCGGTCGAACACCTCGTCGGCAAGCGCCACCATCTCATCATCGGTGCGGTCCTGAATGGGGTGCGCGACAAAGACACGCTGCATCGACGGGAACCCGAGCGCCAACGACTGCGATTCGGCCGCGCTGACGAACTCGCTCGAAGCGACAAAGACCCCGGGAAGTCCCCGTGATTCAAGATCGGCGATGTCGTGCACACTGCACGACGTACAACTGCCTCAATCAGCGAGTGCTTCGATGACCAGCGTGCACTGTGTGGCAATCTCGTGCCGCAGGTCCACCGGCGCCGGTTTTGTGAACGTTGGCTTGCGATAGCGCTTCACCGCGCCGCCGGCGGCCACGATGCGCTCTTCCACACGGTTCAAGAACACGTCACCGCGCGGCTTGGAGATATCGAGCAAGGCCACAACGTGCCCATCGAGTGAGCGGGGGCGCTGCAACAGGGCTCGTTCCGCGGGGCGCACCTCGCTGGTCGGATCGAGCACTGTCGTCATGGTGTGAGTATGGCAGGTTGCGCAGTTAGTAGGTGACCTCGACGGTGACCGGGTCGCTGCCGGTGCCGCCATTCACCCAACCGCTGATCAAGGTAGAAAACAATCCGGCTCCTCCACCGGCATAGGTCACCAGCAACCCGCCGGATCGGTATTTCGCCAACGGTCCAGCATCGGCGAAACCGGCAGGCAACCCCTCGGCGATACCGCCGTGTCCGCGCACCAGTTCCGCTGCGTCGCGTTCCAATCGTGACGACAACTCAACAAGCAGTCGATCGCGGTCCCATCCAGCCTCACGGAACAAACGCCCATGATCGGGGCTGATCACCAGGATTGCATCGAAGCCGAGCACCAACTTCGGGTGTGGTTGCGACACCATCATCGCGGCTAGTGAGGTCACCAATTCCTCTGGCGTGCGGGCTAACTGGTCCACCATGCATCGTGGCCCCTCCCCCGCGAAAACAGTGACCGCATCACGGCCATCGGGCACACCTCGCGACTGCGCCAGAGGACCGAAGGGAGATTCGGCTTCATCCTCGGCAAAACAGAACGACAATTTGCCCGGGTTGCCGTGCGTTGCACGGTCGACCTCGCCCGGCCGTCCGCCGCCCACGTTGCGCACCGTGAGCTGCACCGCGCGACCGATGGTCGAGTTCGCCCGGTTGCCCTGCCCCAACGCGTTGATTCCAGCGTTCATCCCAATGGCGCGGGTGCCCGGGCCGTTACACACGATGACGGGGCCCACCGGCATCGTTGTTGCCAGCACTCCGTGCATATTGAACTCGTCGGTACACACCGCCTCGAGAGCGGCGATAACCCACGGGAGATATTCCGGACGACATCCCGCCATCACCGCATTGATCGCCACCTTCTCCACGCTCACCTCAACGAGATCGGGCGGCACCACACACACAACATCGGTTGCAGCACGTGACGTGCCGGCCAACATCTGATGCACTCGCTCCGGTGTCGGTGGCACCACCGGCAGACCGTCGGTCCATCCCCGTTCGAACATCGCCTCGAAAGGGTCCTCCGCCGTGGCGAACTCGACACGGCGCGCGGCAAGACCATCGCTGTTGAACCGGGCACGCAACACGTGTTCAAGGTCGGGGTCGACGCTCATCGACCCGCATCCCGGGCGCATCTCTGGGAGGTCAGCACCGAGATCACCAAGGCCGGTGATGCGCTGCCATTCGGTCCGATGCCACCCAACGGTGCGCTCCACCTCCACACCATCCACGACGCGTATGAGCGTCGGCACGGTCTCGATGTCGTGGTGCCAACTCACCGCGAGATCCGCGTCGTGTACCGCAGCGACAGACGCGGGAAAGGTCGGATCGTCTTGGGTGTAGACGGACAGATCACCTGAGGCTGCGAGATCTGCGAACAGCGGTGCGACAAGTTCACACGTCGCGCACTCCCGCTTCACGACGGCCACCAACCCGTCGGGAAGCACCGGTATCTCGGCCACCTCGCTCATCGGGCCATCGTCGCAGGTACTGTCTGCAGCGGAGGTGTCAGAGCGCCTGGTGGGCTCCGCCGTCTTCAACACGGTTGGGACGGATGACCTCCGTCCGGCGGGTTCGATTCCCGTCCACCTCCGCCATCGTGTTCGTCATCGCTGACGCGGCAGACGCACATCACCCACGCGCCGTGTCATACCGATCGCGTCAAGACATGCCGCGAGCGGCATGGCGTGCTTGCGTGTGATCCCGAGTGCCGTGCGCAGGTCGGCAATGGTGAACCCTTCGGGTGCTGACGCCCACAGCGCATCGAGTACCGGTTCGAGCGCGGTCAGGGTGTCGACGTGGAACACCACACCGTCATGTTCCACAAACACCCCGAGCCGGACGAGTCGCGCAATAACCGCACGATCGACATCGGCAAGGTCGGGTGGCGTGACCCAACCGTGCGCAACGGCGTCGATGACCGGGTGGGACAACACCGGATCCTCACCCCGCATCGCCACCCCCGCCACGATGTGCACGCCTGGCATCTCGGCGAGCAGCGCGCGTTCCCACTCGGCGAGCGGCGCCACATCTACTGGCCCCGCATCAAGTCGATGATCGAGATCTGATCGAGCGGCGTCGACCACGCTGCGATCGGAATAGAACCCACCCACCACCGGCGCGACCGTCACGCCCGCCAATCGTTCGGCGAGTTCAACGCCGATCCATCCATGCTGGCTCAATTGCGCCACCGGGTCCGGGTCCAGCACAACCCTCGATGGGCGGCGTCGTGGCGCCACATCGCGCACCACTCCCCCACCAAGTGTCCTGCCAGCACCGGGGTCACGAAGAATGAACCGGTCGCCGGGAGCCAACGGAAGTGCCCGCTGAAACCGCACACGAACCTGTCGAGATGACCCGCCGTCGTCGGCGGCGTTGCCTGCACCAATTGGCCGCATCGATGCAAGCCGTCGGGCGGTCCCGACATGCACCATCACACCGCGGAGCGACGACGGCGTCGATGCAGAAATGACCACCTCGGCATCGATGACCTCGGTGTGATGCCAGCGGTCGACCTCAACCAACACATCACCGCGATCTACCGTGTCGATCCCCACGTCGGCGAGGTTCACTGCCACGCGTTCTCCTGGTTGCACAGCGCGCACATCCTCACCGTGATGTTGCAGTGCGCGCACTCTCGACGTGGCGTTGCCCGTGGTGAGGCGCGCCCCCACCTCGAGCGCTCCGTCGACCAACGTACCGGTCACCACCGTGCCCGCACCCCGGATGGTGAACACCCGATCGGCGAACAATCGGGGCCGGCCACGATCAGGAAGCTCAAGGCCATCAACCAGATCATCGAGTGCAACGAACAGCTCCGGTAATCCCATGCCAGAAACCGCTGACGTGGCGATCACCGGCCGTGACGCGCCTGTGGCTGCTGCCACGAGAGCTGCCACCTCGGCGCAGACATCGTGGACTCGCGGCGCATCGACCAGGTCGGCCCGTGTCACCACACCCAACACCTGACGAACACCGAGGTAGCTGATGATGTCGAGGTGTTCGTAGGTCTGCGCCCGCGGACCCTCCACGGCATCGACGATCAGCATCACCGCTGATGCACCGCCAACACCGGCGATCATCGTGTTGATGAAATCGATATGACCCGGCACGTCGACGAATCCGATGCGGCGGCCTGATGGGGTGACACAGTGGGCGAAGCCGAGTTCGATCGTGAGTCCACGTTGTTGTTCCGCCGCAAGACGGTCAGGGTCGGTGCCGGTGAGGGCGCGGACAAGCGCCGACTTTCCGTGATCGACATGCCCCGCAGTAGCAACGACCGGCATGCCTACTCCTTTCCCATGGGTGTCATTGCGTCGCGCGCACGGCATCGACCACAACGGCGTCGTCGTCTGGATGCACACTGCGCAGGTCAATCAATGTCTGCCCATCGCGCACCCGGGTGATCACCGGTGTGGCATGTCGACGCAACGCCGAGGAGTGGTCACCGTCGAGAACCACTGCCCAGGAGTCGATGGTGGTTCCCGGTGCGCTACCGGCACCAATTGCCGCATCGCTGCGCGCGATATGTGCTCCACACTGCTGAGCAACAGCATGTGCGCGGCGCTCCACATCGTCGAGAGGTGTGCACACCATTGCCCAGAACGGCACGGTGTCGGCCGCATCACGGCGCAGATGGGCAAGCAGAACCGACTGCAGTGACATCAGGGTCTGCGATCCCGGACGCAGCGCTCTCATCAGCGGATGACGTGCACATGCCGCTACCAGATCAGCGCGCCCTGCGATGATGCCGCACTGTGGCCCGCCGAGCAGTTTGTCGCCGCTGAAGGTGACCAGACCAGCGCCGCTGGACAGTGCATCACGCACCGCCGGCTCATCAGCAATCCACGCCGGCACCGGCTGCAACCGTCCGCCGAGGAACGACGCCGAACTGTCGAGGAGCCCCGACCCGACGTCACACACCACCGGCACGCCGAGCGCGGCGAGATCGGCCACATCGACATCAGCGGTGAACCCAGACACCGTGAAGTTCGAGGGATGGATCCGCATGATGAGCGCAATGTCCTCATCGCGGACCGCGCGCACATAGTCGTCGCGGTGTGTGCGGTTCGTCGTGCCCACATCCACGAGGCGTGCCCCAGCACGTTCCATCACCTCAGGAATTCTGAAACCACCGCCGATCTCCACACATTCGCCGCGCGACACCGCCACACCACGGCCCTCAGCCAGAGCGGCAACGACCAACAACACAGCAGCCGCATTGTTGTTGACAACCAGAGCGGATTCGGACCCGACGAGACCTGCGAGCAGCGCGGAAATTGGTTCATGTCGCGATCCTCGCCCGCCGCTGCTGAGGTCGTACTCAAGATTCAGCGGCCGGTCACCCGCTGCGCTGAGCGGCGCTCGGCCAAGGTTTGTGTGCAACAGCACACCCGTGCCATTCACCACGCGACGTAACAACGATGCCTCAAGATCATGCGCTCGTTCGCGAGCTACGTCAGCCGCACGGGTCGGCGCATCAGCGACGGCTGAGCGTGCCACCTCGACGAGCACACCATGCGGCAGATCAATCGTGATGGCTAGCTCACGCGCAAGACGATCAACAGAGGGCGGTCGCTCAGTCATGGCGAGCCATACACGACGCGTTCACGACAGTTCGAAACCCTCGTAGCCGGCCGCGGCAACCGCCTCGAGTCGCTGACGGAACCGCGGCGCTCCCCCGTTGTACATCATGTGACGCATGCGATCACGACCCTCAAGATTCGAGTTGTACCCGGTGAACCAACTACGCGCCTGCCGCAACAACAGCATCTGGTAGAGGTTCGCGACCTCGTCCTGCCATTGCTGCTCGGCGTCTGCGGTGCACTCCACCGTGACGGCTCCCGCCTCGCGCATATGAGCCAACAACTCGCGCACAAAGTCCACCCCGGTTTCGATGATGCGCGGGAAGTTCGTTGTTGGGGCTGCTCCCTGAGGTCCCTCGGGCAGCAACATGTTCGGGAAACCAGATACCTGCACACCGAGGTAGGTACGGGGGTCATCGACCCAGACATCGCGCAACCGCTGCCCATCACGGCCGACGATGTTCATATGGTCGAACGCACCGGTGATGGCATCGAACCCTGTCGCGTAGATGACCACATCCACGTCGTGCAGGTCATCACCCACGCGAATGCCTGTCGGGGTGATCTCGCTGATCGGTGACTCGGAGATGTCGACGAGATGCACATGGTCGTGGTTGTAGGCCTCGAAGTAGTTGGTCTCCATCGGCACGCGTTGCACACCGAATCCATGATCGGTTGGGATCAGCTTCTCTGCGGTCTCCGGATCATGCACCCGTTCGCGAATCTTGTCGGCAATGAACGCCGAGAACTCGGCATTCGCAACAGGGTCCATGAGTACTTCGCGATAATTCGCCAACCAGATCGCAAATCCGGGCTGCCCGTAGAGGTCCTCCCAGAAGGCACGACGTTCTTCGGCGGTGGTGTCGGCATACCGGGTGGCGACCGGGCCGTGGATGAATCCTCCGGGTGTTTGCGCACACCGCTCGAAAATGTCGTCGTATGACTGCTTGATGGTCGCCATCTCCTCAGGGGTGATCGGCGAGTTGTGCAGCGGAGCGCACCAGTTCGGGCGGCGCTGGAACACTTTGAGCTCACCCACATCGGCAGCGATGGCGGCGATGAGTTGCACCGCCGTCGCACCAGTACCGATGACGGCAACGCGTTGGCCGGTCAAATCGATGCCGTCGCGTGGCCAGTCGAATGTGTGAAATGACGGCCCAGCGAAAGTGTCCATCCCCGGGTAGGTCGGTCGTGTCGGCACCGACAGAAGACCAACGGCAGGGATGAGGAACCGGCAGGTGCGCACCACGCCATCGCCGGTCGTCACCTCCCACCGATTCGCATCCTCGTCGTAGATGGCATCGGTGACCGGGGAGTTGAAGGCCATGTGCTGGCGAAGGTCGAACCGGTCGACGACGTGCTGGAGGTACCGGTAGGTCTCCGGTTGGGGCGAGAATCGCTCGGTCCAGTCCCAGTCGGCGAGCAACTCGTTCGAGAACGAATATGAGTAACTGAAGCTTTCGGAGTCGAACCGACATCCCGGATAGCGATTCCAGTACCAGGTGCCACCGGCGTCGGAACCAGCTTCGACGACGATGACGTCCATCTCCATCTCACGGAGCCGGAACAGTGAATAGATGCCACACACGCCAGCACCGATGATGATCGCCTCATGGTCAACGCCCTCGGTCCATGTGCCGCGGGTGGCGGTTCTGGTCACCGTGGATGTCGACATGTGGCCTCCTCCATCACCGTCGGGATACGCATGAACCTAGACAGCAGCTCATCAGTCGACGAAGTCGCACGACGCCGACCACGCCACGCTGGTGTCAATTCCCGGCGACTCGGCGGTCGTGTCCCGCCCAGTAAGGCTCGCGTAAGGCTTTGCGTTGCACCTTGCCCACGGGGCTCTTCGGCAACGGTTCGGTACGCACCACGACCTCCGACGGTTTCTTGTATGAACCGAGTCGCTCCGCGCAGAGCGCAACCAGTTCATCTGAGGTGACGGCAGCCCCGTCGGCCACAACACACACGGCAACCGGGGTTTCACCCCAGCGTTCGTGTGGCGCCGCGAACACCGCGGCCTCGATCACATCGGCATGGTCGCACAGCACATTTTCCAATTCGGCTGGCCACACGTTGAAACCGCCGGTGATGATCATGTCGTCTTTCCGGTCGAGCACGTAGAGATAACCGTTGTCGTCGATGCGTCCGATATCGCCGGTGAGAACGAACCCGTCAGCGGTCATCCGTTCGGCGGTGGCGTCAGGGTTCTCCCAGAAACCGGTCATCTGGCCGTCGCACCGGATAGCAATCTCGCCCTCGTCACCAATCGGCAGCCGCACCGAAGGGTCATCGGTGTCGCGTATCTCGAGACGGGCAAATGGCAGACACCGACCCGCCGACCGCAGCGGTTCCGACCCCGGCACCTCGGAGAACCATTCCGATGGACCCATCATCGACACCGGCACCGCCTCGGTCTGCCCGTAGCCCTGGTACAGCACATCGCCGAACACGTCACGGGCCAGCAACGCCGTTTCGTCCATGATCGGCGAACCACCGATCTGGATGACCTTCAACCGCGACCAGTCACGTCCTCGTGCCGAGTCATGCCGGGCCAGGGCATTCAGCATCGTTGGCACCGCGAACATGTACTGGATGGGATGTTGCTCCATCACCTCGATGGTCTCAGCCACATCGAAGCGTTCGAGCAACACGTTCGTTCCGCCCGACAACCACGTGGGGGTGTATAGGTATCCCGAACCGTGCGAGATGGGGCCGACGTGCAAACAGGCATCGCCCGGATCCATCGGCGGAAAGTTGTAGAACCAATCACGACCGGCATCGAGCCATGACTTGTGGGAATAGGCCACGCCTTTCGATTTTCCCGTGGTGCCACCGGTGTGACGGATCACACACCAGTCATTCGGTGCAATCGACACATCGGGGTCGGTGTTGTCTTGAGCCGCCAGCCAGTCTTCGTACCCGTCGTCACGAATCAGGACCACGTCGAGTTCCGGGCAGCGCTCCAACACATCAGCGACCTCACCGTGATGTTCCGCGGTCACAACAAGCCCGCGACACCCGGTGTGCGACAGCATGTGGAGATGACTCTCGGGTGAATTGCGGGCATAGAGCGGCACCCGCACGAGGCCGGCGGCAGCAGAACCCGCAAAGAAATCTTGCGCCCCAATCGAGTTGTCTTCCAAGACGCCGACCCGGTCGCCGGGGCGCAACCCTGCGGCCAACAGGCCATTCGCCAGTTGGACGGCGCGCTCCCACGCCTCGGCAAAGGTCAGTGAACGGTCGCGGTGCACGATCGCTGTGCGGTTCGCGTTGTACTCAGCTGCTTGACGCATGAGGGTGCGCAGATCCATGAGCGGCTCCTCGGTCGGCGGGCAGGGACATACTGAAACTACTTGGCGGCCGTGGTGGCGCTCCCCTCGAGCGGGCCCTACTCGGCGGCGCCGTGCGCGACTCAGAACACCGTGTTCACCAGGTCGATCACCGCGTTGGTCCACCGTGTCAGATCTGCAGGTGCGGTGGCGATCACGAGATCTGCTCCGTCGATGGTGTCGCGCAGTGACGTAGCTGTCTCCACGGGATGCGATGAATCACCGGTCCACGCGCAGATGGTGGTCGCGACGTCCAGACCCGCCAGAAGGTGCAGCGGCGGCAGGTCGCACACGGCCGCGCCGCGCAACGCGGCCGCCGTGCGCAACGGGTCTACGGCACGAAGGCGCTCGGCACCTCGTGCATGCCAGACGTCAGCGAGTGGATCAGGGGGCGCAACCAGGGCACTCAATGCGATCACATCGTCGATACGTCCCGCGCAGATCGCGGCAGCCGACGCGAGGTACCGGTCGACCTGCTCCGCTCTGGTTGCCCATGCCGTTGGCGGGATGACCAACGCGAGACCGGCCACACGATCAGGCGCGATCAGCGCGGCATTCAGCGCGGTCGCGGCACCCATTGAGGCGCCTGCGGCCACGAACCGGTCAATGCCGAGAGCATCGGCAGCCGCCACCATGTCACGCGCGAGTTCCGACCACTCGTAGCGACCTACATCGGCCGGATCGGTGGACTGTCCGTGGCCGACAGCGTCATACCGCACGACCTCAGCAATGGACGCGACCCGGTTGTGATCGATGAGCGGTAGACGGTCCTCGTCATCCATCGACGAGGTCAACCCGTGTGCCCAGATGATGGCTGGGCCGGCACCGGCACGGCGGCACGACAGTTCCAGCCCGCGCGCGGCTACCCGACAGCGATCAACCGCCACCATGACCTCGTCACCCGCCCGGGGTGAATTCCCCAACCGGCCCAGCAAATGTTGCGCAACACCTAGCGTCGCCATACGCGACATCAACATCAAGCCCGATCGCCGCAAACAAATCCGCAATCGAGCGATTGTCAGGGTGGCAGATCTGTAGGCGCTCAAGACGGAGGCCGCCCGTCACAGTCCGAGACGGATGCGGTGTGTCACCCCAGTCGATGAGAAAGGGAATCGCCCCACCGCCATCGTCCGACGGGAAGCTCAGACGCCACGCCAGCAGTCCTGACGGAGATTGCCGCGACGTTGCCTGCGGAGCGCCATATGTGATGCCGACCCGCGCAGCAGCGTCGATCGCGACCTCGAGCGACACTGGCCGGACGCATATCGTTGCCACCCGGGCCGAGTGTGTCGAGCGGATGGTGTCGATGCCGAACGGCCGCGGCGATGCGGGAGTTGGCTGCGTGGGGTCAGGACCGATGATTTCGAGGTATCGCCCGTCATCAAACGACACCAGTCGGTTGCATGTGCCGAGGCCCACGTGGTGCCCCCCGACGTCCGTCGCGACGCCAGTCGCCTGCTCCAACTCTGCGGCCGTGATATCGACCTCGCTGGTCGCAAGCACAACGTGATCCACAACAGCAGTCATGAGATGTCTCCGAATCGGGGGGTGACACCGTCTGGCAAGGGCACGGCGAAGGCATTCAGAGTGAACGACACGCACGAGTAGTAGCCCGCGAGGGTCACCACCTCAACAGCGCCAGCATCTCCGGCGACGGCCTGCAGCGCAGCCATCAGCGTCTCCTCCACATGGCCTGTTGTGACCAGGCCGTGCACCACGTCGTATGCCGCGGCGCCGAATGCGTCACTGTGCGCCGCCACAGCATCTCGGTCACCGACCGCGATCGCTTCAATCAGGTCGTCTGCCATGCCTTCGCGGCGACCGATGCCCGAGTGAGCCCAGAATTCGAATTCGCTTCGCCAGTGAGCACCCACGGTCAGGATGACGAGTTCACGCACCACCGGCGGCAGGCCTGATGAGAACCGCAGGACTTCACCCGCCGCGGCAAGAGCACGACCCACCTCGGGGATGTTCAGCCATGCGTTGAACGGCCCCGCAAGGACACCGTCATCCACCATCCACGACGCAGTTCCGCGAGGACCGTCCATCACCGAGTCCCACAAGGCGGCTTGTTCAGCGTTGAGATCACCGACGCGCAGCGCGCCAAGCCGCCCAACTCGTTGCCGGTCGGTCATTGCACTTTGGGCAACACGTCACTCGCGAGACGATGTAATTGTTCATCGATTTTGTCGTAGGAGTCTCCGGGCATCCCGGGGAACAGAATCAGATTCTCCACGCCGAGCTCATCGCGGTAGAACCCGATGGTCTCCGCCACATCTTCCGCGGTACCCACCGCCCAGGTGCGCTGCCGATCCATCGAGTCCTCGAGCGTGGGAATGAGACCAGGAGGCGATGGGCGACCGTCATCACCCATGTAACCCTTAGACC
>RFST01000039.1 GCA_009923855.1 Actinomycetota bacterium | reverse complement strand
TCAGGCCCGGAAGGGAGCAGCCTTCAGCGGCATCGTTCGTGCGCCGCAGATCGCCTGGCCGTCACCTCATTCGTCACGGCGTTGTCGTGTCAGGACAACAACGCGACCTCAGCCGCGGAAGGGGCGCAGGCCATCAGCGGGCACGGTGCCCAAACGACCGGCTTGAAAGTCCTCAAAGGCCTGCTGCAACTCCGCGCGGGTGTTCATCACGAAGGGCCCATATTTGGCGACCGGTTCACGAATGGGCTGCCCACCCAGCAGATACAGGTCGAGGTCCTGGTCATCGGCTGCGGTGAACGTGATGGTGTCGCCCGCGTCGAACACAGCAAGATTGCCAACGCCGACGGGGACATCCTCCACACCGGCGGTGCCCGCACCGGCGAGCACATAGCCGAGCGCGTTGTAGGCCGGGTTCCACGGCAGCGTCATGCGGTGGCCAGCGGTAACGGTGGCATGGGCGATGGTGATGGGCGTGTGTGTTCCGCCCGGGCCCTGATGGCCATCGACATCGCCGGCGATCACCCGAATGAGACTGCCGGCATCGTGCGTGGTGATCAGTGTGACCAGTTCCGGTTCCAGGTTCTGGTAGCGCGGCGGGGCCATCTTCGATGCCGCGGGAAGGTTCACCCATAACTGCAGCCCGTGGAAGAGGCCGCCGCGCACCACCAGAGCCTCGGGTGGTGTTTCGATATGCAAAATGCCGCTTCCTGCCGTCATCCACTGGGTTGCGCCGTTGGTGATCGACCCGCCGCCTCCGTGAGAGTCCTGGTGCAAGAACGCACCGTCGATGATGTAGGTGACGGTTTCGAAGCCGCGGTGTGGATGCCAGTCGGTGCCACGCGGTTCGTAGGGGGCGTAGTTCACCTCGCCCATCTGATCCATGTGGATGAACGGGTCGAGGTCCTCGGTGGGCACACCCCAGAAGGCGCGACGCACCGGGAATCCTTCGCCTTCGTGGCCACTTGGGGCGGAGTAGATCGCCTTCAATGGTCGCGGCCGGGCCTCGGGTGTGGCCGGCTGACTGATGCGAGCAAGGGTGAGGGTGTCGGCGGTAACAGCAGGCATGGGGAGACCTTTTCGTAATTGGGGGCGCAGAGAATCAACCTCGGGTAGCTGGTTCACATTCCCCGCGTGCGTCGTGCTGGTGGCGAGCGGCAAGACTGCCCTCATGAAGGTCCACCTAGTTGATGGCACCTACGAACTGTTCCGGCAGCATTTCGGCGCGAGTGCGGGTGGTAGCCGCACTCCGGGTGAATTCGACGCAACGGTCGGTGTGCTGTCGTCCACCATCCAACTGTTGGCCGATGGCGCAACTCATGTGGGGGTGGCCAGCGACCACACCATCAACAGTTTCCGCAACGAACTCTTCGATGGGTACAAAGACGATGCGGAGATGCCCGACGAGTTGCTGGTGCAGATACCGGTGATGGAAGCCGCGCTGTCATCGCTGGGAGTGACGGTGTGGCCGATGGAGCGTTACGAGGCCGACGACGCCCTCGCGTCCGCTTCGGTGGTGGCCGCCGCCGATGATCGCGTGGAGCAGGTGCTCATCGTTACGCCAGACAAAGACCTCGGCCAATGTGTGCAGGGTCGACGCGTGGTGCAGTTCGACCGACGCAAACGCGAGATCGTCGATGAAGACGCGGTCCGCGAGCGCTTCGGTATCGGCCCCGATGCCATTGCGGACTACCTGGCCCTGGTGGGCGACACCGCCGATGGCATCCCGGGGGTGCCGGGCTGGGGAGCGAAGTCGACGGCCGCGGTTCTGGCCCGTTACGGCCACCTCGACGACATTCCGGCAGAACCCGCGTTGTGGGATGTGCCCGGGTTGCGCGGTGCTGCACGCCTGGGCGCGAACCTCGCCTCGCATCGCGAGGCGGCAGTTCTGTACCGCACTTTGGCCACGGTGGTGCGCGACGTGCCCGTCGGCACGGTGGATGACTGGCAGTGGCGCGGCCCCACCAGCGAATTCGCTGCCATGTGCGCCGACCTCGGTGCCGCGCGTCTTGTGGACCGCGTCGCGCGTCTCACCGCGGGCTGACCGCAAGGGCCGCCAGTTCAGGGTTACGAGGCGACGGTGCCGCCATCGCTGGTGATCACCTCACCGACGGTGTACGCGCCGGCGCGTGAACACAAAAAGATGGTGAGCCCCGCGATGTCTTCGGGCGTGCCCACACGTCCTCGCGGGTTGCTGGTGGCCACCGCCGACCAATCGGTGTTGTCGACGTCGCCGCCGCCACCGACACCAGTCGACAGCATCCATGTCGGGTAGGGCCCCGGCGCAATGGCATTGGCAATGATGTTGCGACGCGCGAGTCGGGCTGCCATCTCACGCGTCATTGCATGCAGAGCGGCTTTGGACGGGCCATAGGAGTGGGTATCGAAGATCGGTGTGCGCAGCCCATCGATGGACCCAATGTTCACAATGCGTGCCGGATCGTCGGCGGTACCTCCGGCCTCCAAGAGCGGCAGCAGCTGTTGGGTGAGGAAGAACACGCCCTTCACGTTGGTGTCGAACACCTTGTCCCATCCCTTTTCCGGAAACTCGGCGATGGGGGCACCCCAGGACACGCCAGCATTGTTCACCAATATGTGCACGGCGCTTTCCCGCTCGGCAACGGCTGCTGCCAGCGCACCGACACCGTCGAGGCCGGAGAGGTCGGCGGGGATCGATACGCACTCGGCGTTGTAGGTCGCACTCAGGCGTGCAGCGGTGGCGTCGCACTGCTCAGCTTTGCGCGAGGAGATGTACACCTTGGCTCCGTTGGCGAGCAGTCCGGCCGCGATCATTTCGCCGATGCCGCGTGAACCGCCGGTGACAACAGCCACCTTGCCAGCAACGGAGAACAGCGAGGAGATGTGGAGCGAGTCGGTGGTCATCCACCCATCCTGTCATCGCGCCGGTGGTGGGTCCGAGTTGACCAATGACGGTGCGGCAAGGCCCCGATGCGAGACGCGAAGGTCGTGATGTCCTAAATTGACTACAGGAACGGGGTGCCGATGTGTACGGTGCGCGCATCCAATCACGACAGAGAAGGAATTGATGGAGATGACACGCTCGAATCGAAAGATGTCGAAGAAAATCTGGGCGGGTGTGGCGGCCGCTGCGATGATCGCTGCGGGATGCGGCGGTGGCGACTCGTCAGACGATGCCGATGCCGCGCTGGCCGATGCCATCGGTCAGCTGACCGACGAGATCGATTCCCTGAACCAACAGATCGACGACCTCGAGGCTGAGCGCGACGACACACCAGACGCGTCGTCCGACAGTGAGTCGTCATCGGGTGAGTCGTCGGATGATTCGTCGTCATCTGGATCGTCTTCTGATTCGTCATCGTCTGGAGAGTCGTCCAGCGATTCATCGTCATCCGATTCATCGTCGAGTGGGTCGTCCTCGAGCGACTCCTCGTCGGGTGATACCAGCGGGTCAGCGGAACTGCGTTCGTCGTACATCCCCGAGCCCGAGATCGATGAGATGGGCACCGTGGCCGACCAAGCCGTCGCGGAGGAAATTGCCAAGGAACTCGGCTGTGAAGGATCACACGAGATGGATGGCCGCTACATGCCGTGCGCTGATCACGGCGAGGGCGCCCCATTGGTTGAGGAATACTTTGAGGAATTGACCGAGCCCTACCCAGAGGGGGCCGTGTACGACACAGTTGAAGAGGCCGAGCGCGCCGCAGAAGAGGCTGCATGCGAGGGCACCCACGAGATGGACGGCATGCACATGCCCTGTGAGGTGCACGGTGAGTACGAAGAGAACATGGAGATGATCGACGAGGTTGGCCCATTGCAGGTGACCGAGGACGGCATCTACGACACCGAGGCCGAAGCGCTGGCGGCTGCAGCTGCAGCTGGTTGTACCGGGACCCATCAGATGGGTGATCAGTGGATGATGTGCAGCGAACATGCCGAGGGTGAGGCCACTGCCGCCGAATACGCCGATGCCATGACCGCCGAGCCCATGGAGGACGACGCGGAGGACGATGGCACGCTGACCACCATCAGCGATCCACTCGCGGAGATCGAACTGGTGTCGAAGAAGAGTCTGCAGCGGAATGTTCGTGCCTCATACGACGGCCGGTATCTCGACAGCAGCGAGATGTACGTCTGTATCGAGAAGTACAACAAACGCGGTGCCTCGGTGGGATGCAGCCCCGGCACCCAGGGCACGTATGTCGATGCGCGCTACAACTGGACCGTCAAATGCCAGCGTCCGATCAACGGCAACCCGAAGCGGTACTTCTCAATCGTGATGAGGCTCGCATCGACGTGTCACTCGACAGCGACTACAAGTGCTGACACTCACCGCTGTCGCGTCGCACCGCGTGGTTGGTCGGGGTGAGAGGATTTGAACCTCCGGCCTCCACGTCCCGAACGTGGCGCGCTAACCAAGCTGCGCTACACCCCGTAGCGGACGCCGACTCTATCCGGCGTCGACGGTTTCGCCATCGGTGACGGCCACATCAGAGCCGTCATCGGTGGCGTCATCGGCTGGGAGGCCGCCGGCGACAACAGCAGCGGATGCGTCATCGGCGGTCACGCCTTCGGTCCATGTGCCACCGTCGAGCACCGAGTCAACGGCGCGGCGAAGACGTAACGCGTCAAGTGGCTTCACAAGCCATCCTTCGGCATCACTGCGCTTCGCCAGATACACATCAGCCACCCGGTCGAGCAGCATGATCACCGGCACATGATCGAGCGCGCCGGCCGATTCATCGAGTCGCAGCGCCATGCACACCGCCATGCCACCCATGGAGCCGATCTGCAAGTCGGCAATCACCAGATCTGGATCTCGGTCGGCCACAAGCGACGACACCAGTCGGCCCTCGCGGCACACGGTGAACGAGGTGTCGGGCCCGCCGAGCGCGGCAGTGACCTCATCGACAATCCAGTCGGCATCGGTGGCAAGCAGCACGTGCACGATGGTCACGATACCGCCCGATGTCGGTGGGTGCCGTTCTCAGCGGTGTGAGTCCGGCAACGCTGGTCAACTGGGCGTGACGAGATACTCGGCCAACACCGACAGTCCGGTCGTGTCGTGCACGTCGGCGCCCAGACGGCGTACCAGCGCCAACGGCGCGCCCAAAGCCTGAGCACGTTCAGTTAGAGGCCCCACCGCGTCAGCCTCGGCTGTGGCCAACTGGGTCATCCACTCCGACCAACCGGTGAGGTCATCGTCGAATCCCGAGGGGATGCCGGTAGGTGGCGTTGGCGCCATCCGGTTCACGATGATGCCGGCAGTTGACACGCCGTGGTCGGCCAGTCGTTCATCGAACCACAGGGTCTCATCCACGGTGTCGACTCGGGGCGCGGTCACCAGTACAAACGCGGTGCTGTCATCGCGCCACATGGCGCGTACCTCTCTCGCCCGCGCTGCGAATGAAGCCTCCATCCCCGAGAACTCACGAAGAAACTCCACCACGTCGGCCAGAACGTCTGAGCCGATCACACGACCGATGGCGCGCACGATCGGTTGGGTGGCAGCCGACAGCAGGCGCATCCGCCGACCACCCGAGCCCATCAACAACCCGAATACCGGGTGTTCGAGAAAGCGCACTAATACATCTGGCGCATCCAGAACATCGAGTGCCTGGGCACTCGGGGGTGTGTCCACCACCACCAGATCGAAGCGGTCGTCATTCACCAGCCGATGCACAACTTCGGTGGCCATGTATTCCTGGGTGCCGCCGAGAGAATCACCGATGGTGCGGGTGAACCGGTTGGCCAGTGCCCGGCGTGCCTGTTCCTCGGTCGTGGCATGGGTGCGGATCACCCGTTCGAGTTCCACATCGGCGTCGAGCATCATTGCCCACAGTTCGCCGTCACCTGCGATGCGGTCGTCGAGATCAATGGCCTCAGGGTCGGCGCCCAACCCGTCCACCAAACCCAATGCATCGGCTAAACGGCGTGCGGGGTCAACGGTGACGACCACGACCCGTCGCCCCCGCTGCGCGGCGACGGTGGCCACGGTCGCCGACATCGTCGTCTTGCCTACTCCACCGGCGCCGCAGCACACGATGACCCGAGCGGTGTCGATCACTGCGGTGAACGGTGCCGCCGTCACGCGCGGCCCCCCGCCAGATCATCGGCGAGCGCGGCCACCGTGGGTACATCCATGCCGGCCACCGGACGACGGGCAAGGACCGACACCGTGACGTCACCCGCGATGCCGCGTACACGATCGATCTCGGTCATCGCTGCCGTAGCCCGCGACTGAGCCTCGTCATATAACTCGCGCCACAGTGCAGCACCGCGCACCCCAGACGGAACTGGCGACGCGGGAGCGCTCTCCACCGCGTTCACCACAATGCCAGAAATGCGCACACCCACCTCGGTGCAGGTCTGCAGCAATTCAGCGGTTTCGTTCACCGGGGTGGTCTCTGCGAGGGTCACCGCCACCACAGCCGACCGGGTGGGGTCGCTCAACATGTCGCGCACGGCCAGCGCCTGTTCTCGAATCGGACCGCCATCCACAATGTCGAGCAGGCCGTCCACCGACGTCAGGGTGTGTCCACCACGATCACATCCCACGCGCCGTCATTCGCGAGTTGTTTCACCCGCCCCAGGACCACGAGATCGTGAATTCCTGGTGCGGCGGCACCCACCACCTCGATCACTCCGCTGGTGGCCAACCGACGGGCAAACCCACCGAAGCCCACATCGAGGAGGTAGTCCTCCAGCGCTGTCCCCGCCGACACCATCTTGACGTCGGGGCCGTCGCCCACCGGGCACAGCTGGCTGAGCGTCGGTCGACCATCGAGCCCGATGACCAGGCATCGCAGACCGTCGCGGGTGGCCGCGGTCGCGATCGCGGCGCTCACACTGGTGCGACCAACGCCACCTTTGCCGACAACGAGCAGCACAAGAGCGCGGGCACGACCCGTGGGTAGGGTGCCATCTGGCAGTAACCAGGGAAGCCCCGCCGACGCGTTGTCGGTGGCGGACTCCTCGACGGATCCATCAATCGGAGGCACCTGTGCGGACACTAGTGATCTCAATGCTCGCCGGCATCGCCCTGCTCGGGTTCGCTGCACCAGCAGCGGCACAAGACGATGCCGCTGCCGAGACTGCAGCACCGGTCGATGTGTTGCAGGTGAGCGGGCTGATCGATGGGGTCGTGGCCGACGAGATCATCAATGCGGTGGAGCGAACCCGCACCAATGGGTCACAAGCCCTAGTGCTTCAGGTCGATGTGGATGGCGCCGTTGTGGACAACGCGTCACTCGGTGAGGTGTTGAGCGCCCTGCACGAGGCACCCGTGCCGGTGGCGGTATGGGTTGGCCCGAGCGGGTCGCGTCTGCTGGGTGCCGCCGTGCATCTGCTCGCGGTCGCCGACGTCAGCGGTATGGCGCCTGGTTCCGAGGTGGGCTACCTCGATACGTCGATCGTGGCTCCCGATGCCGATGGTGCGGCCCGGATTGCGCCACTGGTCGGTGAGGCGGTCGGTCTGACCGAGGCCAGGTCACTCGGTGTGTTCGACCAGCGAGTCACAGATGAGGGCATCGCCACCATCGCCAACATGCTCGACGCTCTCGACGGCTATACCGAACAGATCGGTGACACCGTGGTTGAACTGAATACCACCACCGAAGTCATCACCGAGGAAGGCACTGTGCAGCGCAACACCATCGCGGTGCCGCGCTTCACCAAACTCGGCCTGGTCGATCAGTTGTTCCACACGGTGGCATCGCCTCCCGTCGCCTATCTCATGTTGCTGATCGGCGCAGGGCTGCTGATCTTCGAGTTCTTTACCGCCGGTGTGGGCGTGGCCGGTGTGGTCGGTGCCGTGTGCGCGTTGCTGGCGGGTCACGGCCTTGCTGCTTTACCGGCGCGATGGTGGGCTGTCGCGCTCATCGTCGTCTCCTTTGTCGCCTTTGCCATCGATGTTCAGGTCGGCCTGCCACGCACGTGGACTGGGCTGGGCATCGTCGGCACGATCGTTGGCAGTTTGTGGATGTTCGAACCACTGCCCGGGGCGTCGCTGCGTCTGTCGTGGATCACTCTCGTGGCGGGTATCGGCGGCGTGATGTTGTCATTCATCGTCGGGATGCCGTCGATGACGCGGACCCGTTTCGCGACGCCGACCATCGGTCGGGAGTGGATGGTGGGAGCCACCGGCGAGGTGATCAGCGATGTTGCCCCCGACGGGGTGGTGCGTGTGGGTGATGGCGAGTGGCGTGCGCGCGCCAACCGCGCTACCCCGCTGCATGCCGGCGACACCGTCCGGGTGGCATCGATCGATGGCATCACACTCGAGGTGGAACCACTCGAGGGCGCAGCACGTGACTACAGACGCTGACACACACGGCGACGCGGACCCGCGTACTGCCGGCCGCACAGGTGATGAGGTCACCATCGATGTCGTCCGCCTTGACGACGGTGTGCCGTTGCCCTCGTATGCCCATATGGGCGATGCAGGCATCGACCTGCACGCCACCATCGACGTCGATCTCGCACCTGGTGGTGGGCGTGCCCTCATCCCAACCGGTGTGGCCATCGCCATCCCCGCGGGATGGGCGGGCTTCGTTCTGCCCCGCTCGGGTCTCGCGTTGCGTCACGGCATCTCGATCGTGAACAGCCCCGGTCTGATCGATGCGGGCTATCGCGGTGAATTGAAAGTGGTGCTGTGCAACACCGATCCCAGCGAGGTCTACTCGGTGTCACGCGGCGACCGCATCGCCCAGTTGGTAATCCAACAGGTGGGGCGGGTGCTGTGGCGCGAAGTCGATCAACTCAACGGCGACGACCGCGGCGGTGGTTTCGGCCACTCCGGCCGCTAGCCCCAGCGGCAGTTCCGGTGCTGACCGACTGGTCAGGCTTCGGTGATAGTGACCGACTCGATGATGAGGGGTTCTTGGCCCTCGGTGGCGCCCGTCGAACGGTCGCCCGCAGCGTCCATGGCCACCACGGTGGTGTCGAGGCCGTCGATCACCTGGCCGAACAGGCTGTAGTTCGGCGGGAGGGCGGCACCACGATCGCCGGTCACCACAAAGAACTGACTGCCGTTTGTGTCTGGGCCTGAGTTCGCCATCGCCACCGACCCGATGCTGTACGACCCGGGTTCGGGAAGTTCATCGGCGAACTGATATCCCGGGCCACCGACGCCACTCGCCGTGGGGTCACCACACTGCACCACGAAGCCGGTCACGATCCGGTGGCATTCGGTGTCATCGAAGTAGCGGTAACGCGCGAGCGTCACGAAGTTGTTCACCGTCTGTGGTGCCGCAGCCGCATCGAGTTCCACTGTGAACGTGCCGAGCGAAGTGACGATTTCGGCGGTGTAGGTGGATGTGGGGTTGATGCACAGCGGTGGCGCAGCATCAAAGTCGCGTTCGGGGAATTCGGTGCCCTCCTCGGGTGGGCACTCAGTGCTCGTCGTCACGGTTGTGGTCGGCGCGGCAGGATCGCTCGGAGCGGCGGTGTCGTCGTCACCGGAGAACGCGCCGCCGATGGCCGCGATGATCAACACGATGATGAGGCCAACACCGACGAGGGCGCCGATGCGTCCACCGCGGCGTCGCACCGACGCGACTTTGGCCTGGCGTTGTTCACGCTGTTGGCGGGCGGCTCGGTTGGCCTTTTTGCGTTCGCGTTTCGCGGTTCCCACGAGGCCGAAGACTATCCGTGTGCAATCGTGCTCAGCGCGTGGTGGCCTCGGGGCCGGGATCTTCAGCGAATCCGCTCGAGGCGGGCGCCGCCCCAGGGTCGAAGGTGTCACCGAGCACGATGCCAGCGGGAGTGTCGTGCAGCCACAGCCCACCAAGGTTCGGGGTTCGGTCGCCGTGGCCACCGAGATGCCGTCGGATCACTCGGATCACGCCGGAATGCGTGGCGATCAGAGCTGGCGCACCCCCGGCGTGTCGTTGCAGCACATCAGCGGCTGCAGCCATCGTGCGTTCGGCCACGGTGTCGGCGGGTTCAAACCCCGGCGGCCGGCGATTCTCTTCGAGGTAGCCGGGCCACTCACGCTTGATCTCGTCGGGAGTCATGCCCTCCCATTCGCCGGCATGCGCCTCACGCCAACGATGATCAATATGGGCCGGAGTCAGCCCGAGGTGATCGGCGATGATGCGCCCGGTTTCGGCTGCTCGTTTCAGGTCGGAGGTGTACACCGCGGCAAAGACCACGTCGCCGCTGGCAAGCACCTCCGCGGCGGCGTGCGCCTGCCGGCGTCCGCGAGCGCTGAGAGCAATATCGGCAGTGCCCTGCCATCGCGCGCGAGCGTTCCACAGGCTTTGGCCGTGACGAACCAGCAGCACCGACGAGGTGATGGTGGTGGCGTCGGACATGGGGACGAGGGTACCGGCGTGCCTCCGGTGGTGACCCAGATGAGGTCTACGATTGGCCCATGGCCACCTTGCGCTTGTTCGCAGCGGCCCGTCAGGCGGCGGGAACCGGCACCGACGAGATCGACGCGGTGACGGTGGCCGAGGTGCTCGACGCAGCCGTTGCTCGCTACGGCGATGGGTTCGCGCAGGTGCTCACTACATGCAAGGTGTGGGTGAATGGTGAGCCGGCCGAGTTGACGTCCGCGGTGGCTGCCAACGATGAAGTGGCGGTGCTGCCACCGGTGTCGGGAGGGTGACGCGATGAGTGACGATCTCAGCGCGATGAGCCTCGATGATCTGCGCGCCGAACGTGCCCGGTTGCAAGTTGACGACGATCGGGTGTCGTATGCGCGCCGTGCAGTGCAGAGCCGCCTCGACCTGGTGCGTGCTGAACAGGAACGCCGCGCGGATGGCACTGACATCGATGATGACGATGCCGATGTGACCGGTGGGCTGCGGCGGGTTCTGTCGCGCCAACTCACCGGTGGGGCAGCGCGTCCGCCACGCGACGATGACGGGGCCATTGGCGAGTCGGCCGACATCCGCCGTCTCGATGAGGTGTGCGCAGCCGGCGGATTCTCACAACTCGCCGAGCTCGATGATGCCGCGGTCGCCGCCCTCGAAGCCGACCTGTCGAAATTGGAATCCGAGGTGTCAGCCGACCGGCGGGAACGGTTTGCGCGCATCGATGCGCTCTCGGCGGAACTGGTGCGGCGGTACCGCGATGGTTCGGTGAGCGTCGATGGGTTGAGCGCCGACGACGTTCGCGGCTGATCGCCGCCAGCGACGGCCCGGGGAATATTGGAGCCCACCGCTAGGGTTCGACTCCTCGTGGAACGGGTGGCCTTCATCTCCTTGCACACTTCGCCGCTGGCGCAGCCCGGCGCAGGTGACAGCGGCGGGATGAACGTGTACGTGCGCGAGTTGGCGGCCGCGCTCGCTCAATCGGGAGTCGAATGCATCACCTATGTGCGCGCCGATCGCCCAGGTCTGCCACGTGAGGTACGCGTCGAACCGCACCACACCGTTGTTCATATTGAGGCCGGCGAGTATCACTTGCCGAAAGAAGCCTTGGTCGACGTGCTCGATGAGGCGACAGCAGCGATCCTGGCCGATATCGAACGGCGCGGCGGAGTCGATGTGGTGCACGCCCACTTGGTTGAGTGGCGAGATCGGGCATCGCATCAAACATGCCCTCGGAGTTCCCTTCGTGGTCACCTTCCACACGTTGGCGCGGGTGAAAGGGGCCGCCGGCGATGCTGAGCCCGACCATCGCGAGCGTGCCGAAGCCGCCCAGATCGGATGTGCTGATGCGGTATGTGTGTCGTGTGCTGCCGAAGCCGATGATTTGGTGCGTCATCACGGCCAGCCACCCGGTGCGATCGTCACGGTCACACCTGGGGTGCAGCACGCGTTCTTCGCACCCGGCGACCGTGGCGGTGCGCGTCGTGCAGTGGGGCTTGCAGAAGACGTCCCCGTGGTGCTGTTCGCGGGCCGTATCCAACCGCTGAAAGGCCCCGATGTGGCCATTCGCGCCCTGGCCCAGATGGAGCACACCGATGCACAACTGGTGATGATTGGTGGTGCGAGCGGTGTCGAGGGTGCAGCGGAGGCTGCCCGCATGCGCGGCCTGGTCGACGACTGTGGTGTGGCTGGCCGGGTGCGGTTCGTGGAACCCGTGCCGCACCATGTGCTCGGCACGTGGTACCGCGCCGCGGACGTGGTGATGGTGCCGTCGCGCAGTGAAAGTTTCGGGCTGGTCGCGCTGGAAGCGGCAGCCTGTGGCACGCCGGTGGTGGCGTCGGCCGTCGGTGGGCTCATGTCGCTCGTCGATGATGGCCGAAACGGGTTCTTGGTGCCCGAACGGACACCGGCTGCGTTTGCGGCGGCGATCGACACGGTGCTCGCCGATCCGGCAGTGGCCACATCAATGTCGATGGAAGCCGCCATCGGTGCCCGCTCGTACAC
>RFST01000038.1 GCA_009923855.1 Actinomycetota bacterium | reverse complement strand
TGTGCAATATTCCCCACTGCTGCCTCCCGTAGGAGTCTGGGCCGTGTCTCAGTCCCAGTGTGGCTGATCATCCTCTCAGACCAGCTACCCGTCAATGCCTTGGTGAGCCGTTACCTCACCAACAAGCTGATAGGCCGCGAGACCCTCCCGATCCGGTAACCCTTTCGTCGGTCCACCATGCGGTGGTCCGACGGTATCCGGTATTAGCAGTCGTTTCCGACTGTTATCCCAGAGACCGGGGCAGGTTTCTCACGTGTTACGCACCCGTTCGCCACTAGGTCGTCACCAAACCGAAGTTCGGTTGGACCTCGTTCGACTTGCATGTGTTAAGCACGCCGCCAGCGTTCGTCCTGAGCCAGGATCAAACTCTCCGTCAAGAACCTAGTGCCGTCGAAGCGGTTGCTTCTCCGACACGCGGTTTGATGGTCGAGCGTGGCATTGGGATGGAATATTCCCTCTGCCACAGATGCTGACCGAATAATAGTTTGCCGACGGATGGGTATCCGTCAGCTGAATTGACAGACAGTCGTACCTCAAGAGCCGAAGCTCTCCCTGGTCGACTGCCCGCACTGGCGTTCTGTCTTCTCTTCCGTTTTCAAGGAGCTCACGCTCCGACGCATCGGCGTGCCGAGCGGCGTCGAGACCTGCTGACCAACCGGTCTTCAGGGCGAGTTGGAACACTACTGCTGGGACATGCCCACCACAACCCGGTTAGGAAAAAATCCTCACAAGGTGATGTGACCTCCGTCCCTTCTGTAACAGCAGGTACCCGCCGGCCAGCAACGACTGCGATGCGAGGTCCGTATCGGCATCGAGAACCACCCCATTACAACGGAAACCGCGACCATCAATCGTGCGACGCGCATCGCCCCGCGATGATGCGAGTCCGATGGTCACCAACACCTCGACCAGGTCGGACAGGCCATCGGTGGACATCTCTGTACAGGCCAGTTCGCCGGCCAACATGTCCATCGTTGCAGCATCGGCATCGCGCGGATCACCGCCAAAGAGGACCTCCGCGGCGGCATCGGCGGCAGCAGCGGCCTCCTTGCCGTGCACCAATGCGGTGAGCTCGTGTGCGAGCGCACGCTGCGCAACCCGTTCGTGCGGTGCGCGTTCGTGGGTGGCCAGCAACTCTTCAATCTCAGCGACGGGCGCGAGGCTGAACCGCATCAGGCGGTCTCGGATATCGGCGTCGTCAACCTGCAGCCAGAATTGACGGAACTGATAGGGGCTGGTCCGCTCCGGGTCAAGCCACACCGCCCCATCAGCTGTCTTGCCGAACTTCGTACCATCGGCCTTGGTCAGCAGTGGCCAGGTCACACCATGGGCCGTGCCTCCGACGGTACGACGGATGAGGTCAATGCCCGCCGTGATATTCCCCCACTGGTCGCTACCGCCCATCTGTAGTTCCACGCCGTGCGCCACATGAAGGTGCCGGAAGTC
The DNA here is from genome assembly GCA_009923855.1 of Actinomycetota bacterium. Lineage (GTDB taxonomy): Bacteria > Actinomycetota > Acidimicrobiia > Acidimicrobiales > Ilumatobacteraceae > Casp-actino5. The sequence goes on along the minus strand of RFST01000038.1, from coordinate 11,247 downwards.
GTTTGCCTGCAACAGCATGTAGCTGAACTCGGTGAACGACAGTCCGTCGCCCGACAGGCGGGAGCGCACCGAGTCACGTCCGAGCATGTGTGAGACCGACACGTGCTTGCCGACATCGCGCAAGAACTCCAACAACGCAACATCCGCAGTCCAGTCAGCGTTGTTGACCAGTTGCGCCGTTCCAGAGGTGAAGTCGAGGATCCGCTCCAGTTGAGCCGAGATACGTGTGACGTTGTGGCCCAGTTCCTCAGCCGACAGAAGATTCCGTTCCGCCGACCGGCCACTCGGGTCACCAACCATGCCGGTGGCGCCACCCGCAAGTGGGAACACCCGATGCCCTGCCAATTGGAAGCGTCGCAATCCGATCTGGCCCAGCAGATGGCCCACGTGCAATGAATCAGCGGTCGGGTCAAAGCCCACATACACACCGATCGGTCCCGTGGCCAGACGCGAACGCAACGCATCGATATCGGTTGTGTCGTGTACGAGGCCCCGCACCGCGAGTTCATCGACGAGATCCATGCCGAGGAGTGTGCCAGACCATGTCGGTCACCACACCGACCGAACTAACGTCGGCCGCGTGTCCTCGCCGACGTCACCGTTTCCACACGGCATGGATGTCGAGTTCGCGATGTTCGCCCGCGAGATCATGCGGCGCTCGCCGCTCTACGCCGACCTCTGCGCGGCCATCGCCGACACGTCCGATGTTCTCGCTCTGCTCGATGCGGCCGATGTCGCCCATCGACGACCAGTACAACTGTTGGCCGCGCTGCACTATCAGGTGCTGTCGGACCCGGCCCACCCGCTGCGGTCGCAGTATCCCAGCACCGGCGGACAACCTGGGCCCGATCTGGTGCCCGCTGCCCTTGCTGCCTGTCGAGATGACGCTGATGCTCTGCGCCACCTCATCGCTCACCGCAATGTGCAGACCAATGAGGTGGGGCGGTCACCGCTCATCATGATCGGGCTGTCACATCTATCCCCCGGTGAACCGGTGGATCTCGTTGACCTAGGCACCTCGGCCGGCCTCAACCTCTACGCCGACCGCTACCGCACCACCTGCGTTGACCCCGATGGGAACACCCTCGCGACATGGGGAGGCACCGACCCCTCCCTGTCCTGTGTGATCAGATCCGCAGGGTTCCAGATGCCGCAACTGGTGACCATCCGCGGCCGGCGCGGACTCGACCCCGACCCGATTCGCTCCGACGACCATGACACACTGCGATGGCTCGACGCCTGCATCTGGCCCGACCAGTCCGAACGACGCGACCGTGTACGCGCCGCGATCGCAACGGCGCAGTCCGCGCCACCCGCCATCGATACCGCACACCTTCCCGGAGGCATCGACGCGACGATCTCCGCAGCGCACACCGGGGCACGTACAGCACTCGTCACCTCCTGGGTACTGGCCTATCTGGCCCCTGAGGATCGCATCGCAACGATCGAGACATTCACTCGCGCCATCGCTGATGACGACGCGGTTGCTCTCCTGCTGGAATCTCCGCAGGAGTGCCCCGACCTGCCATGGCCCGATTCTGCGAGCGGGTCGCGCCGCACGGAAATGCTGGCTGGACGACGCACCCCATCGGGCCACGTGGCGTGGGAACACCTGGGCACTGCACACCCTCATGGCATCTGGTTCCTGCCGCTGTGAGACGGAGCAACATCGCGACGACCAGGACCACGACCAACGTTCACGGGCCGGCTGGTTCTGGCCCTCAGGACATTTAGACCTGCCGGGCGAACTCGATCACGGCGTCTGCCAGCATCTGCACCGCAATGGCCGCCAGAAGAAGCCCTGCCACACGGCTGAGCAGCAAGACGCCCGAGCGACGCAGTACGCGCATCAGCACGCTGGCGAAGCGCATCGCGAGGTACACCGTGATCAGCACCGCGATCGCGCCGGCGGCCACCGCGAGGTAGCTCTCGGCATCATCGGCCCGGTTGACAAACACGATCGTGGCCACGATGGCACCGGGACCCGCCAACAGCGGGGTGCCGAGCGGCACCATGGCAACCGCGACATGGTCATCGGGATCGAGAGCATCTGATGACTCGGCATCATCGGAACCGGTCAGCAACTCCAGTGCGACGAGCAATAGCAACAGCCCACCCGCACCCCGCAATGCACTGAGCGACACGTCAAGGTACGCGAGGATTCGCTGGCCTGCTGCCGCGAAAACTGCGATGATGATCGCCGCCGTCACCACAGCAAGAGCAGCCGCACGATGACGCGCGGGCTCGGACAGCCGGCGGGTCACGCTGGCGAAGATCGGCACATTGCCGATCGGGTCCATGATGACAGCCATCGTCACCAGCACCTCGACGAACAACACCGTGTTCATCTCGAGCATCCCTGATGACATCGCATCACTGTCGATGCACGGCGCTGATCGACGTCGTTGTTCAACGCGCGCTCACACGCTGACGCTGGCTGGCGAGGAGCTCATCGATAGCGGCACGTTGCACCGGTGCGGCCTGTGGGCCTGCCGCGCCGCGCGATGTGCGGTTGCGGACCTGCGCCCCTGGCGCAAATAGGTCGGCCACCTCATCACCGAGTTCGCTGCGTGCGAGATCTGCAAGGTCTCCTTCTCCCGCAAGGTGACGGCGAACCAGCTCTCCCACCGTGGCATGAGCAGTCCGAAAGGGCACTCCGCGGCGCACCAGAAACTCGGCCAGATCGGTGGCCGCGGTGACATCAGCATCAGCCGCTGCAGCCATGGCACCGGTATTGAAGCGCGCTGTGTCGATCATGCCCGACACAGCAGCCAGAGCCAGTACGACCTGGCGAACCGAATCAAACAGGGGCTCTTTGTCTTCTTGGAGGTCACGGTTGTAGGCCAGAGGCAGACCCTTCAACGTGGCCAGCAAGCCGGTCAAGTTGCCGATCAAGCGCCCCGATTTGCCGCGCGCCAACTCGGCGATATCGGCGTTCTTCTTCTGCGGCAGCATCGACGAGCCGGTGGCATAGGCATCGTCGAGCACCACGAACCCGAACTCTTCAGATGTCCAGAGCACCCATTCCTCACCGATGCGTGCGAGATGGAGGCCGATCATCGACAGGCAGAACAACGCCTCGGCGACAAAGTCACGGTCGCTGACCGCATCCAACGAGTTATCGAACACCGCGGCAAACCCGAGGTCGGATGCCGTGCCGACGGGATCGATCGGCAACGAGGTCCCCGCCAACGCGCCAGCACCCAGCGGCGACACATCGAGCCGATCGATGCAGTCGAGCAGTCGATCGACATCGCGACCAAACGCCCACACATGCGCCAGCAGGTGATGCGACAACAACACCGGCTGTGCTCGCTGCAGGTGGGTGTAGCCGGGCAGCCGAGCGTCAGCGTGCTCGTCGGCGCGCCCGACCAGCACCTCTTGCAGCGCGATGACAGCATCGACGACGTCGCGCAGCGCCTCTTTGGTCCACAGTCGAAGGTCTGTCGCCACCTGATCGTTTCGGCTTCGCGCTGTATGGATCCGCGCGCCGGCATCGCCGGCGATCTCCGTGACCCGACGCTCAACCGCGGTATGGATGTCCTCGTCGCCGGCGACCACGACAAACGTGCCGTCGGCAAACTCGGATTCGACAATGTCGAGCGCGGCAAGAACTGCTGCCACGTCCCCGTCTGAGAACAACCCGGCCCGGCCAAGCCCGCGTACATGGGCCCGCGAACCAGCGATGTCCTGGCGCCACAATTCCCGATCGAACGGAAGGCTCACCGTATACGCCATGAGCGCATCGGCTGGCCCACCGGCGAAACGACCGTGCCAGAGGGTGCGCCCACCATCGCCGTCGGTGTTCGTGCTCATCGGTCTCCTCCTGATTCGATTCCGGCTAGCTCACGCAACTGAGCCGCGAGTGCCTCTCCCCCCGCAGGATCAGTGCTGACGCACAGCACGGTGTCGTCACCGGCCACCGTACCGATTATGCCCTCATGACGGCTTCTGTCGAGGGCTGACCCCACGACATGGGCGCAGCCCGGTGGGGTGCGCAACACGACGATGTTGCCGCTGCAGCCCACCTCGGCCACCCATTCACCCAGCACCCGGCGCAACTGCTCGCCGGGCACGACCCTGTCGGGCGCCAACTCCGGCAACGCATACACCGCTGCCCCGCCACCCGTGCGCACCTTGATCGCGCCGATCTCCTCGAGATCGCGACTCACCGTGACCTGGGTAGCCCGGATTCCCTCGGCTGCCAACAGCTCGACGAGTCGCGCCTGGGAGCACACCTCCGACTGCTCGATGAGTCGAGTGATCGTGGCCTGACGCTGCGCCTTAGCACTCACAGGCCACCTGCCAGAATCGAGAGTGCGCCCCGCGCCGCGTGCATTCGATCGTGGGCCTGCATCACGACGCGCGATGCGCCGCCGTCGATCACCTCTGCAGCGACCTCGTAGCCCCGGTAGGCCGGCAGACAGTGCATAAACACAGCGTCGTCGGCAGCGCGCGACATCATCGCCGCATCCACTGTGTACCCCTCAAAGAGCCGGCGGCGTTGCTCTTTCTCGGCCTCTTGGCCCATCGAGATCCAGGTATCGGTGTGCACCGCGCGCGCATTGGCCACAGCGACCATTGGGTCATGGCCGGCGCTCACGTCGCCGGGGCCGAGGGCGTTCAGCCGTGTCAATTCATCGGCCGATGGGCCGAAGCCTTCGGGGGTGGCGATGGCAAATGAGCCGCCACACAGGACCAAGGCCTCGGCCAGAGATCGCGACACATTGTTGTAGTCGCCGACCCAGGCAACACGCAGTCCTTCGGGCGACCCGAGACACCGGCGCATGGTGGTCATATCGGCCAGGGTCTGGAGCGGATGCGAGTGGTCCGACAACATGTTCACCACGGGAACGTCGCTGACCGCGGCCATCCGGCCAAGCAGACCGTGGTCAAACACTCGCGCAGCGATGATCGCGTGGTAGCCCGCGAGCACTCTGGCGATGTCCTCAGCCGGTTCACGAACGTCGATTCCTACCTCTTCGCCACGGGTGTACACGGGGTGGCCACCCAATTGCACGACAGCCATCTCCATCGAGTGCCGCGTCCGGTTGGAGGGCTTTTCGAACACGAGAGCCACACCGCGGCCCTCGAGCGGCCGACCGATGGATGCCGGATCCGCCATCGCCCGATCCACGATCTCGGTCACACCGTCAGCTCCGAGATCGACGATGTCAAGAAGATGTGCGGGCATCACGCATCACCTCCGGTGCTGACCTCGTGAATGCTGTTGGCCAGGATCGCGACCGCCTCATCGATTTCGGCATCACTCACCGTGAGTGGTGGCGCGAGGCGGATCGTGTCGGCAGCCACAGCATTCACGATGAGTCCATGTTGCAGAGCCACACGGGTGACATCTGCAGCGGCCACACCGTCGAGGACGGCACCAAGTAACAGACCAGCACCGCGTACCGACGCAATACCGTGCACCTCGGCGAGCGCTGTCGACAACCGGTGTCCCTGACGACGCGCCGTGGCCGGTGCGTCGATGCGCTCCATTTCTGAGATCACGGCGGTGACGGCAGCCGTAGCTAACGCGGTCCCGCTGTAGGTCGAACCATGATCGCCAGGACGAAAGGCCGCTGCCACCTCTGTCGGCGCCCAACACGCTCCAACTGGCATGCCGTTGCCCATTGCTTTGGCCAAGGTGACAACGTCGGGGGAAATTCCTGCATGTTCGAACCCAAACCATGTTCCGGTGCGAGCGAAACCGGTTTGCACCTCGTCGATGATCAACAGCGCACCTACCTCGTCACACAGGCGGCGGGCAGCAGCGAGATAGCCCTCGGGCGCCGGGATGACCCCACCCTCGCCCTGAATCGACTCGAGCATGACCGCAGCGGTGGAGGTGTCCACGGCCGCAGTCAGCGCATCGACGTCGCCCCACGGAACGTGGACGAAACCCTCCGGCATCGGAGCAAAGGGAGCGTGCTTCGCCGGTTGTCCGGTGGCCGCCAGCGTGGCCAGCGTCCGACCGTGGAATGACCCAAGTGCAGACACCACGGTGTGACGATCACCATCACCGTGACGCCGCGCAAGTTTGATCGCGCACTCGTTGGCTTCCGCACCCGAATTCGTGAAGAAGACCTGCCCGGCACGGCCGGTGGCAGCGGTCAACAATCGATCGACAGCAATTGCTGCCTCGGTCGCCACCGGGTTCGCGAAGAAATTACTGACGTGCACCAACTGCCGTGCTTGGGCGGCGATCGCATCGGCGACAACCGGATTGGCATGACCGAGTGACACAACCGCAATCCCGGAGAGAAAATCGAGATAGCGGCGCCCGTCGGTATCGAAGACCTCGGTACCCGCACCGCGTTCGATCATCAATGCCGGCGGTCCGAATACCGGCATGAACGGACAGTGGTCGGTCGTGGCCAGAAAGCTGTGCCCTGCGGTCATTGCGACTCCTCGGTGGACTCGGTGATCATTGTGCCCACACCGGTGTCGGTGAAGAGCTCCAGTAGTAGGACGTGCGCAATGCGCCCATCGAGAATGTGGGCCGCACCCACACCGCGACGCACCGCATCGGTGCAACTGGCAACCTTGGGAATCATGCCGCCAGCGATTGACCCATCGGCGATCAGCTCGTCGAGTTCGCTGGGCGTCGCCGCCCGGATCAGGCTGGACGGGTCATCGACATCGCGACGCAGACCCTCGATGTCGGTGAGATAGACCAGCTTCTCCGCCCCGAGCGCGACGGCGATCTCGGCGGCCACAGTGTCGGCATTGATGTTGTACGACCGTCCGTGATCGTCGACGCCGATCGTGGCGACCACTGGAATGAACTCATCGTCGATCAGGCGCTGCACCACGGTCGGATCGACCGCTGCCACATCGCCAACAAATCCCAACTCCGGGTCGCGTGGCCGCGCCGAAATCAACCCGCCGTCACCGCCAGACACGCCGACCGCACGACCACCTGCAACGTTCATCGCCGCAACGATCTCGGGGTTGACCTGGCCGGTGAGCACCATTCGAGCGATCTCCACCGTCTCGGCATCGGTGACCCGCAGGCCATCGCGAAACTCGGTCGTCTTGCCGAGCCGTTCCATGAGACTGCTGATCTGCGGCCCGCCGCCGTGGACGACAACCGGCCGAACCCCCACAAGGCGTAACAACACGACATCGGTGGCGAAGACCGACAGCGCGTCATGGTCAGATGTTCCCGCAAGAGCATTCCCGCCGTACTTGATCACCACCGTGCGGCCAGCGAAGCGCTGAATGTACGGCAGTGCCTCCACCAACGTGGCGACGCGTTGGGTGGCGATCTCAATCATGGCGCAACTCCGATCCGTGACAGCCCCGCGGATTCGTCGAGACCGAGCGCAATATTGGCCGCCTGCAGCGCTCCTCCACTTGCACCCTTGGTGAGATTGTCGAGTGCAGAGATCACGATGGCCGTGTCGGTGCGCTCGTCGTAGCGGGCGGTGATCTGCACGAGGTTCGAACCGAGACAGGCCTTGGTGTGCGGCATCGCGTCGCTCACCTGGATGAATCGTTCTCCGGCGTAGCGGGTTGCCAGAGCATCGAGCAGCCCGTCGGTTGTGCGCGCACCGTCGGTGAGCGGTTGTGCATAACAGGTGGCGAGGATGCCGCGATTCATTGGGGCAAGGTGAGGGGTGAAGAGCACGCGGCCGCCGACTCCCATCTCGATCTCGGGGGTATGACGATGGCCCGCGACACCGTAGGCCGTCAGATCCTCATCCACCGTTGTGAACGCATACGAAATTTCGGCGCGGCGACCAGCCCCGGTCACTCCGCTCGCGGCGTCGACGATGATGCCTGTGTCGGCAACATGGCCTCCGCTCACCAGCGGCGCGAGGGCGAGAACCGCAGCGGTCACGTAGCACCCCGGCGTCGCAATCAGTCGTGCATCGACGAGTGCGTCACGATTCATTTCGCTCAGCCCGTACACCGCGACATCGAGTAGTTCAGGATGGGCATGGGTGAATCCGTACCAGCGCGGGTACACCGCTGGGTCCTTGAACCTGAAGCCGGCCGAGAGATCGACCACATGACCCACTCGATCCATGATCTGGGGCACCAATTCGATCGATGCCTCATGGGGCAGACCACAGAAGACCACGTCGAGTCCATCGACCGCGTCGGGGGTGGTCGGCACCAGTTCACGATTGCCCAGCGGCGCGAGCCAGGGGTGCACCTCATCCAGGCGAGATCCCGCCTGGGAGTCGGCGGTGATGACCTCCACGCTGATCTCCGGATGGGAATCGAGCAGCCGAAGGAGCTCCGCACCGGTGTACCCCGAGGCGCCGACAATGCCCGCCCGACGTGGCTGCGGATGTTGTGCTGACGATGCCATAGACGCATAACTATACATGATTATGAATAGACATACATCACTCCGCGTCGCCGGGAGATCAGCGTTTTGCCAGACTTGACTCATGAGCGGATCTACCCGAGGTCGCCTGCTCGTGGCCACTCCCCCTCTCGAGGATCCACACTTCGACCGAAGCGTGGTCTTCATGCTCGAACACCGCAACGACGGCGCCATCGGCGTGATCGTCAATCGTCCCGACCCGACCGTGGACGACGCCGTCGCCACCGCAGCCGGCGGGCCGCTGCACCGTTGGAACGACCGCCTCAGCCAGCCAGCGGTGGTCTTCACCGGTGGTCCAGTCGAACCAACAGCTCTGATGGGCATCGCCAGCGGTGTCCCCGGCGACCCCGATGACGCCCTTCACGTCGTTGGCGACATCTGGTCGATCGACCTGTCTGCTGACCCCGTGATGACCGCAGCTGGCGCCACCGGCGTGCGGATCTTCCGCGGCTATGCGGGATGGGGCGGCGGTCAGCTCGATGCGGAATTGGCCAGCGGAGCGTGGATCGTTGTCGATGCCACCCCAGATGATGTGATCACGGACGATCCATCAACTCTGTGGCGCCGGGTGCTCGCGCGCCAGAGCGGCCGCATCGCGTGGCTGTCCACTGCACCCGATGACCTCACGATGAACTGAGCCACCCGCATCATCCGGACTCGTGGGGTACCAGAACCGAGAGCACGCGCCGAAGATCGTCGTCGGGGACCACGAGATGGTCGTGGTGATGACCTGCGATCATGTTGCACGGCACACCTGCAGCCGCGAGGCGGCTCGCTACTGCCGCGGTGAGCCCCACCCCGTCGAGCGGAGTCTCCGCGATCAATGTCACCAGACGCCCACGAAAGCAGTCACGGAAACGTGCGTCGCGTTCACGTTGCGGGGTCAGCGGCACCAACAGCGACATTCCCTCAGGCTCACGGATGCACGCGATGACATCGCCGAACCCGGCGAGTTCGGCGTCACCGGGATGCGCCGTGACAAACGTGACGACTTCCGGCCGTACGTCTACCCCAAGCCCCAGGAGAGCATCGGGATCGAGGTCCATCGAATCAGCCTCGAAGGGTGGCGCCCATCGACTCTGCCGCTGACACGCAGGCGGCGCGCACGCTGCTCACATCGTCATCGGTGAGGCTGCGATCCCCAGCCTGGAGCCGCAATCGGAACGCCAGTGAACGAACGCCGTCACCAAGGCTGTCGCCACGGAAGGTGTCGAACAACTCGATCGATACCGCCAACGGACCCGCCGACGATCGCAATGCCTTTGCCAAGTCAGCCGCCGGCGTCGAATCGGCGAGCACGAACGCCAGATCAAGATCGCTCGAGGGCATGCGACTGACCGCGCGATGCGCCGCCGGTTTCGGCTCCCTCACCAACACCTCGGTGAGATCGATCTCCACGATCGCCACCCGCTCCGACACGTCCATACGCTGCAGGACCCTAGGGTCGACCTCGCCAATCACACCCATCTCGGATCGGCCCGCGCGTAACGCTGCCGACCGCCCCGGATGCAGACCGGGCGTTGCGGCGCCCTGGTCGATCATCGCCCCGACACCGAGAGCCGACGCAATCTCATCCCACAGCCGGACAGCTGCTGCCGCGTCTCGACCGGCGAGAAGTACACACAACACCTCGCGCTCATCGGGCAGCTCGGCCTCGGCGGGTGGATAGATGTGACCGATCTCGAACAGCGCCACCCCCTCGCGACGGTGCGACTCGTTGAAAGAAATCGCCGACAGCAACCCCGCGCGGAGCGATGTTCGCAAGACGCTCTCTTCGGAGACCAGGGGATTCACGATGCTGACCACCGGACCGTCGAGACCCACCCGGGCCATCGCGCCCGGATCGACGAATGGATTCGGCATCGCCTCAGACACGCCCGCACCGATGAGCAATCGTCGCAACTCGCGCCGACGCTGCTGCACCGTGTTGAGACCACCACCGGTGCTGGGCCGGGGCACCCGACGCCCAAGATTGTCGTAACCGAGGTGACGCGCCACCTCTTCGACAATGTCGATCTCGGACGTGCAGTCAGGGCGCCATGGTGGCACCCGCACAACAACATCGTTGTCGGCGTGTGCGGTCGGTTCGAAACCGATCGGCGCGAGAATCTCCAGCACCTGCTCGCGCGGCACATGACGACCGAGTACCCGATCGATCACCGCTCCTCGCACCTCAACCGTCTGGCCGACGTCGGGCAATGACGTGCCGGCGACATCAGCCCCGCCCGCATGCACAACCAGGTTCGGGCAGGTCTCGGCGAGCAACTCTGCGAAACGTTTGCTCGACGCATGTCCGGCGGTGGGGTCAACGCCTCGTTCGAAACGCGCCGACGCCTCCGAACGCAGGCCGTGCCGAGCCACCGTCGCCATCACCCCAGCCGGCGTGAACCATGCCGCTTCCACCACCACCCGGGTCGTCGATGTCGAGATCTCCGAATCGAGTCCACCCATCACGCCAGCAAGCCCCACCGGCACATCGGCGGCATCGCAGATCAGCAGGTCATCTGGGGCGCAGGATCGTTCGACCTCATCCAGAGTGACCACGGTCTCGCCGTCGCGGGCGGTCCGCACTCGAAAGCCGCCACCGGCGAGCGTGTCGAGATCGTATGCGTGGTTCGGCTGCCCCATCTCCAACATGACGTAGTTGCTGACATCGACCACATTGTTGATCGACCGCATCCCCGCGGCGGCCAGGCGGGCCTGCATCCACGGCGCCGATGGCCCAACAACGACATTGTCGATCACGGTCGCCGTGAATCGCCCGCACCGGTCACCGGCCTCGATATCGACGGGGACATGCACAGGGTCGCCCTCGCGCAACGAGGCTCCCATGGGCATCACCAGGGGTTGGGAACGGTGAGCAGCGAGGTCGCGGGCCACGCCGAGATGGCTCCAGCAGTCGGGCC
>RFST01000037.1 GCA_009923855.1 Actinomycetota bacterium | reverse complement strand
TTCGGTAGCCGGCAGCCGCGACCATCTGCGTCGTGCGCTGTCGACGAGTGGCTGGAACCTCAGGGAAATGCACGTAGTACATGCCCCACCGGGCCCGGTTCACCGCGGTCGACAAATAGGTGCCATTGATAAACAGGTCGACATCAGCGCTGGCGGCCGATGCCTCGTCGTCGTCGCGCACTTGTCGGTAGTCGCACCCCGACAGGTCTCGACCCAAGCGACGACGCATCATCTCGGCATCAACCGGGTGCGGACCGAGGAGGGTGACGCTGTGGCCGGCACGAGCAAGGCATTCGGCGATCGCGGCATCGACCTGCTCGCCGCCACCGTAGGTGCTCCAGTACAGGTCGTAGACAGCAACTTTCATGACCACTTCGCCATCTGCCAGCGCCGGATGATGGCGCGACGACGAACGGTTGCTCTGCGGCTCCATCGCAGGCGCAGCATCGCCGGTGCACCGCGGAGAACGCCAACGAGCACCCGCCGGCGATGTCGTGGTTCGATGCGGGCCGGCATCTGCAACCGAAGGGGCCGCAGCACCAGATGAGAGATATGGACCCGCACCGCGTGGCGAACCTCAAGAGCGCACGCTCCCAACACCGTGCGTGCCGGGGCGTGAGCCAGTGCAACGAGCAACCGATTGCGTTCGGTGTGGTACCGAAACACATCTGACCCGACACCGGACGAGCTGGCATGACGGTGGCGTACGACCGCGGCAGGTGCGACGACATGCCGCCATCCGAGTCGCCGAGCACGCCACGAGAGTTCTGTGTCCTCGTAATACAGAAACAAGGATTCGTCGAACAGTCCCACCTCGTCAAGATGCGCCGCCGAGAGCAGCACCGCGCCCCCGCACCACGAGAAGCACTCCGTGGGCGCATCCCAGGTGCCGTCATCGATGGCCATGAACCCGCGGTCACCCGCGAATCCCCATTCGTAGAGCTCTGACCCAACGTTGTTCACTAGATCCACCGCATCGGGGGCAACATCGACATCGATCTGCGAGTACACAGTCTCGCCATCAGCGCCAACGAGGCACTCCACAGCGCCCGCTCCCCCATCGACGCGGACCCGGAGCGGATGCTTGGCGTTGCACCGCAGTTGGATGTGACGTGCCACCTCATCACCGGCCACGATCCGAAGTTCACCGGCGGCGCGTGACCACACGGCGATCTCCTCGTCACGCGCGGTATCGGGTGCGACGGGGCCGTGGAAACCCTCATCGAACAACAGTCGTTCATCGCAGCGCTCACCATCGATGCGTACGGCGCTCACGCAGACACCGAGTTGGTCGCGCCGCGACCCCTCGATTTCGTCCAGTACCTCGACGTGGACCCGCTGGTACCGCTCGTGGAACAGCATCTTCGACGCCACCCCACCGATATCGGGTCCCGTGTGTGCAACGGCTTCACGCAACCATGCGGGATGAAGGGTGGCATCGTTGTTGACCAGCGCCACGTAGTCGTATTGGCTGGCCAACGTGCCACTGACCTCATGTGTGATCCCAAGATTGCAGCCCCCGGCGAAGCCAAGATTGCGTAGCGGCTCCACCACCGTGACCCAGGGCATCGTCGCGCGTACCCGCTCGGCGACATCGTCGAGAGAACCGTTGTCGACGAGCACAACCTCCAACCGGTCGCGTGGCCAGTCGAGGGCATCGATCGAGGCCAGACAGTCGAGGGTCAGTTCACCCCCATCGAAGGTGAGCACCACAATGCGGACCATCGGTGCTGTCGAGGTCATCGATACACCCCCGGGGGCAAGCTGTCTGCTTCGGCAAGCCATGTCGCCAGCCGACGGGCCACCTCATTCGCTGTGTGGGAGGCGGCCGTGTCCGCTGCCCACTGCGATGCCACCGCCCACTGCTGCGCCGACCACCACGGATCGATCGCATCGATCACCGCCACGGCGTCTGGGAAAGGAATCACGCGAAGACCTGCAGCATCGGCGCCATGGGTTGTCATGGTGGTCACCACGGGAATCCCCCGTGCGAGAAGTTCGGTGATGGAGGCCGACATCTGTCCTGGATGGCCACTGCGCAGTTGCACCCCTGCCCAGGCTGTCGCCAGTACTGCGTCGCGTTCGACATCGGAGATGGCCCCGGTAAACCGAATCCGCTGGTCACAGCCCAGCTCATGGGCGCGTGCCATACGGCGCTGCCGACCCTCATCGGATATTCGCCCGATAACGGTGATGTTCAGCCGTGGATCTGCAGCGGCCAGGTTCACCAGCACCTCTGGATGTTTGCCATCGTCCACACGGCCGAGTGCCACCACATGGCCGAACTGCGGCGATGTGGCCGCTCGCTGCGGGTGGCCGAGCGGCAGCACCAAGATGGGAGCGCTCGTGTACTGCCGAATGATCTGCGCTGCGTCGTCGCTTGACACGATGACCGATCGCGCCGCCGCCACGACAGCAGAGCACGCATCGTGCCCCTGTGCGTGCAGCACCTGTGCATCACCCTCGTGGGCAGCCCTGACCGCGTCGGTATCGGCATCAGCGCTGTACCAGTCGCGCAGGTGACTTTCCATCCAGACCCGGCCACCGCCGTAGTGGTACGGCCCGACGACGGCACCCACCAGGGTGGGTTCATGCAACCACACATGGCAGCGGCCACCACGAGCCCGGTCGGCCCCGATGGCATGATGCTCTGACGACCCCAGCACCATCACCACATGATCATGATCGTGCACGTGGGTGTGACGACCGAGATGTCCGATCAGCTCCCGGGCACCCGAGACATCATCACCCGCAAAGCGGCCACCGATGGTCTCCGCTGGCGACAGTTGAACGTCGTCCATGCGCTGGGGCGCGTCGCCGGGCCATTCGGCCAGCACCATGTCCGTATAGGCAACGATGCCGCTGTCGGCACAGGGGTGTGGGCCAGCGACCACGACCGACAGGCGATGGACGGCCATGTCGGGCTCCACCCGATTGGCCGGTGCCGCGTCGGCCAACGCCGCCAACATCTCGGCGCCCACGCGAGACGGGTGCCACCGTGCCCTACCAGCTTCTTGCTCGCTCAGCAGATGATCCCGTAACGACGCGTCGGTCAGGTAGGCCGAGATGGCGCCGGCCATGGACATGACGTCATATGGATCGAACAGCCCCTCCGGCGTACCCGCAACCTCCGGCAGCGATGAGACGTTCGAGCACAGGCACGGAGTGCCACACGCAATCGATTCCGCCACCGGTAGCCCGAAACCCTCCTCCAACGATGGCATCACACCAATGGTGGCGCTGCGGTACAACGACACGAGTTCGGTGTCGTCAATCGCACCCGTGATCACCACCGAGTCGGCAACTCCGGCATGATGTGCCGTGTGTTGCCATCGGCTACGAGTGTCGGCATCGACGGCGCAGACAATGACCAGCTGCCGGTCGCCGCGGGCTGCGTCGGGCACCCGTGACCACGCTCGAATCAGCCGTTCGGTGTTCTTGCGATCATCGGCACCGGTGACCGCGACCACTGCGCCAGGGCGAACGCCCGCGGGCATCGAACCTGGGTCACCGGGGCAGAAGATCGGGTCGATGACGGCACCGACGCGATGTAGGCGCGAGCGTGAAACCCCCAGTTCAACAGCACCGGTATCGGCCGTGAACTCCGAATTTGTCCAGAAGACGTCGATGGTGCGGCACAGCGACTCGCGGAGTCTTGTCTGAATTCGCGCGGCCGGATCGGTCAGATACCGCTCGGGGAACCGCTGTGGAATCACATCGTGCAGGACGCCGACAACCGGCATGCGCATGCCGGTGATGAACCGGGGGATGACATCGAGGCACGGCGGGTGGAGCATCAACTGGGTGCAGACAAACCACGTGTGGCCACCCGGCGCATCCGCCACGGCTGATGGCAGCAGTGGGCGGCGCGTGATCTCGGGGGCAGCACGAGACCACTCCTCGTGATCGTCGCCGGTGCCGCAGAGCACCACCACGTCGGCTCCTGCGTGTGCCGCAGCGCGCACAATGCCCACGGTGTAGCGCGCCACCCCTCTACCGGCAGCGGTCGGGTGTGTCACCACACGCCCGTCGACGAAGAGGCGCGGCGTGACCAAGTCGGATTGCCCAGAGGTCATGTGGTGCGGTCGGCCCCGGCGTCACCATCGAGACGCGCCAGATGCCGTTCGATCACCATGGTGGCTGCCACGGCCGCATCGGCATCGAGTCGCAGCCGCTCGGCGTGACCCAAGAACAGCGGGAGTGCCGACTCTGACCCGGCACGCACCTCGTGGTTCAGATCCATCAGTACCCGGTGCATCTCCGCGACGTCTGCGCGCATTGCCGCTACCTCAGCACGCAACGCGCGCACCTCGCCACCCGACAGGCGCCGGAAGAGGGCTCGCAGGATGCGCACGATGGAAGACTAGTCGCGTGGCCGAAGCGCATCGGTGCCACGTATACGAGCGGTCAGACACAAACCGGCCATCTCTGCTCCCAGACCGATCGCAGTCCATGTGCTGCCCGTGACCGAGCTCGTACCGACCCGTTCGCGGTAGTTCACAGGCACCTGCACAAACCGGAGGTCGGCTTCGATCACTCTCAGCATCATCTCGTATCCGAACGAGGAACCGTTTCCTGCGTAGTCATCACCAAGCCGATCGATTGCCGACCGGCGCAAGACGCGGAATGTGCAACCGACATCTGACAACCACCCGGTGTTGAAGAGCAGCTCGGTGAGTTTGGCAACCGCCCAATTGCCCCACCGCAGCCACCACCCCATGTTGGCTCCGGTCAGGATGAACTCGTGCACGGTACGGGTGCCGAAGACCACATCGACATCGGCGATATACGGCAATAGTTTCGCAATGTCCTCGGGGTCGAATGTGCCGTCAGGTTCACAGATACAGACGAGATCTGCGGTGACGGTCTCCTTCAAGCCTCGACGAATTGCTGCGCCATAGCCCTGCACCGGCTCGAAGACCTCACGCGCACCCGTGGTCGCGACCGCGGGTGAGGTATCGGGGTGCGCATTGTTGTTCACGACCACGACCTCGTCGACCCAACCGGTTGCCTCGAACCGACGGATGCAGTCCGCGATGGAGCCCGCCTCGTTGTAGGTCGGCAGGACAACTGCAACGCTCATGTCATTCCACATGTTGACGCGATCCCCCCTGTGTCACCCACTCAGCGTACGCCCCGAGAGGTACCGTGTGGCCCATGACGATTCTGGTCACCGGTGGCGCGGGCTACATCGGATCGCACACGGTGAGAGCCCTCCGAGGCGCAGGTCACGACGTCGTCGTGCTCGATTCGCTTGAGCGCGGCCGCGCCGATGCCCTCCTTGGAGCCGACCTCGTCGTGGGCTCGATTGCCGACCGTGACCTCGTCACGGCCACGTGCCGCAACTACGACGTGCAGGCGGTCGTGCACTTCGCGGCCTACAAGAGCGTGGGGGAATCGATGACATCCCCGGGCCTCTACTGGGACAACAACGTGGCGGGAACGGTACACCTCGTCGAGGCAATGGCAGAGGCCGACGTGTCACGCATCGTGTTCTCATCATCAGCCTCGGTCTATGGCACACCAGATGCCGTCCCGGTCACCGAGTCCGCTCCGCTGCATCCCGAGAATGTGTACGCCGAGTCCAAAGCCCAGATGGAAAAAATCATCTCCTGGTACGGAGTCACCCATGGCATCTCATCGGTGAGCCTGCGGTACTTCAATGCCGCGGGAGCCAGCACCGACGGAGTCATCGGCGAAGACTGGTCGGTGACCACAAACCTTGTGCCGTTGGTCATGAAAGCAGTCCTTGGCGCGTCCGGACCGGTGCAGGTGTTCGGCGACGATTACCCGACACCGGACGGCACAGGAGTGCGCGACTACATCCACGTCGAGGATCTCGCTGTGGCGCACGTTGCCGCCGTGGAGCATCTTCTCGCCGATCGTGGAAGCCTGTGCGTCAATCTCGGCACTGGTATCGGTTCATCGGTACGCGAGATATTGATGCTGACCGAATCAGTGGCCGGGCGACCCGTACCCCATGAGGTGGTGGGACGTCGCGCTGGCGACCCTGCCGAGGTCTATGCCGATGTGCGCCTCGCCGCCGAACGACTTAATTGGCGAGCAACGCGCAGTCTCGACGAGATCATCACCTCTGCCTACGCCTGGCACTCCTCAACAATCTGAACCACCTGGTAGCCGACGTGGGCCCCAGGTGACCCGCGAGATACCCGATCACGGGTCCCGGCCCTGTACCGGGTGTTCGTATCCGCACATGACAAACGGGCCGGGCCCTGCACCCTTAGGTGAGGACCCGACCCGTTCGTTCAGGTCAGACGTTGATCGTCAGTGGATCAGAAGTCGACGTCGACGACGGCGCCCTGCTTCTCCCAGACGCCACCGTTGTACTGCTCGACCTGCATGGCCTCGAGAGGCCAGCCGTCACCAGTGCTGATGCTGGTGGACACGTTCTCGGCGTACACGAGTGGCACTTCGATGTTGATCTCGTCCATGTTGCCGACAGTGGCCAGCAAGCTGTCACGCGTCGGGTAGATGTTGTTGAAGATCTCCTTCTGCGCCATGCAGCTGTTCCACGCGAAGAACGCGAACGCGTCGTCGGTGTTCAGGTCGCTGTACTTGGCCCACATATCGCGGTACTCAATCATGGCCGGATCGTCGGCAAGCGCCGGGTCGGTCGGATCGGCTGCCCACTTCGCGGTGTACACACCTTCGACGGCGCCACCACCCTCGGCGGCCGGGATGAGCACCGTACCGGTCGAGTTGGAGACGCTGTTCAGGAACTGGATCGGGTCCCAGTCGAGGCTGCCGATGGACACCATGGCCTGAGCGGCGTACTTCGGCGTGGTCACGTTGAAGAAGATGTCGGCGCCGGAGTCGGCGAGCGAGATCATCTGCTGTGACACGTCGGGGTCACCTGAGGCGTAGGTCTCGATAGCGATGATCTCGATATCAGTACCCTCGATCCCCATTTCGAACCCGGAGACGTAGTCGTCGCCGTAGTCGTCGTTCTGCTGCAGGATCGCCACGGTCGAACCGGGGAAGTTGTCCGCAATGTATGCGGCATAGATCTTGCCCTCGGTCTGGTAGGCGGGCTGCCAACCCATGGTGTAGGCGTAGTCGCCGGAGGCAAAGTCGCGACCCCAGCGCGTGGCGCCAGTGGCCACCAAGATGTTCGGCACCTCGTTGTCTTCGACGATGTCGACAATGGCGGTGTTGGTGGGCGTGCCGAGCACGTTCACCGTTGCAAACACACCGACCTGCTCGTGGAGACGACGGATGTTCTCAACCGTCTGCTCGGGCGAGTAGCCGTCGTCGAGGATTTCGACCTCGATCTGGCGGGTCTTGCCGTCGAGCATGGTGACGCCACCGAACTCACCATTGATGTAGTCGGCGCAGACGCCGACACCCTGGGTGATCGGGCTGTAGGCCGAAGCTGGGCCCGACAGCGGGCCGCTGCTACCGATCAGCATGGTGTCATCGGTGATTCCAGGATCAGTGGTGCCGTCCCAGACATATCCGCCAGGACCAGTTTCGGCTGCTGGTTCCTCAGCGGGAGCCTCTGCTGGCTCCTCAGCGGGTGCCGGTGCTGGAGCATCTGCCTCATCGTCGCCGCCGCATGCTGCGGCCACGAGCGAGAGAGCCAACGCGGCAGCGCCGAAACGCCGTGTGGTGGTCTTTCTCATGTGGTTCCTTCCCCCTGTTGTTGTCGGGTGCCCCGAAGGGCATATCTCGCCGAGACATTCGGCGAAGAACTTTTATCTGATGGGTGCGCTGTCGTCTGCACCCATACCGCACCTAGTTTCGCACAACCGGCGGGTCGGCAACGGTCACAACGCGCGCGCGCACCTTCTTGATGAGGCCTAGAACACCAGTTGGAGCCGTCACCATGATCACGATGATGATGATGCCAAAGACCATGCCCGCAAGGCTCTGGTTGATTTCTTCGGCGTAGTACGGCACGAACTGAATGAACAGCCCGCCGAGAACGGCACCAGCCAGCGTGCCGATACCACCAACCACTAGTCCGGCGAGGAAGAAGATCGCCAACGTGAGAGTGAACGAGTACGGCGCAGAGAACCGGATCACAAACGCGTACAACGCGCCGGCGATACCCGCAAACATCGAGCTCGTGGCAAAGATCAGGGTCTTGTAGCGCGCCGGATAGATGCCCATTGTCTGGGCCGGGATCTCGTTGTCACGCATCGCAGTGATCGCGCGGCCGACGCGGCTCTTCAACAGGTTTCTTGCCAGGGCAAACATGACCACCGCGAAGATGACCACCAGGAAGTACAGGTACTGATCGAGATTGAGTCCCACGATTTCTTCTGGGAACACCTTCTTCTTGATGCTGATACCCATTGAACCACCGGTGTGCTCCTTGAAGCGTCGAATCACCGGGGTGAACGCAACTCCAATCGCGAGCGTCATGAGGGCCAGATACAAACCGGCCAGCCGCAACGCGGGAATGCCGATCATGATGCCGAAGATGAACGTCACTAATGCAGCTACGGGAATGGTGAGCAGCGGATTCCATTCATACGTCCCGACCAGAATGCACGTGGTGTAGGACCCGAGCCCGAACAGTGCGCTGTGGCCTAGCGAAATCTGGCCACTCCAGCCGGTCAACATGTTCAACGACAACACGCCGAGAGCCCACAGCAGAGCCATGGTGAATTGGAATGTGCGGAATCCCGACATGACGAACGGGAGAAGGATGACCACGAGCCCGAGCAGGGCAAACCCCACGGTCACAATCGATCGGTACTGCGATGTTCCACGAATAATCGTTGTTTTTGCCATCAGATGACTCCCCCTTCAGCCGATGCCACGATGTTGACGTTCTTTGATGTGCATTTCATGATCACACCCGCGGGATGTACTTGCGGCCGAGCAGACCTTGCGGGCGGAACAGCAACGTGCCAAGGATGATCACCAGCGGCACCACGATCTTCAGGTCGGATCCGATGAAGCCGATGTAGCCACCGGCAAGGTTCTCGATCACCCCGATGAACAGACCGGCGATCACAGCACCCAACGGCGAATCCAGTCCGCCGAAGGCAGCGGATGCAAGCGCGTAAATCAATACGGTCAGCATCATGAACGGGTCGAGGAACAGTTTCGGCGCGGCGAAGATTCCACCCACGGCTCCCAGCGACGCAGCAAGACCGAAGCCGACCATGATGACGCGGTTCACCTGAACCCCGACCAGCATCGACGTCTCTTTGTTGTAAGCGACAGCACGCATCGCGAGACCGATCTTGGTGAACTGGAACAAAGCGAACAGAGCTCCTGCGCAGGCCAGCAACACAGCAAAGACGCCGATGGCTGCGTAGCTGATGCCGACGCTACCGATCTCGACGGCCCCCTCTGGGAAGATGGCCGGGAAGGCCAACATCATGTATCCCCAGATGAACCCGGCGACACTGTTCAAACCGAGGAATAACCCGAGTGTCACGATGACCACGGTGAGCAGCGATGAGTCCTGCACCGGCTTGAGGACTACCTGCTGCACACCCATACCGAGCACGAAGGTGGTGAGGATTGCCAAGATCAGCGCGAGCCAGATGCCGAGCCCCCAGGCATGGAACTGATACGCGATGAAGGCGGAGAACATGGCCATCTCACCCTGCGCAAGGTTCTTGAGCCCAGTGGAGGCGTAGATGATCACGATCGCCAGTGCGACGAGCGCATAAATCGAGCCGATTTCGATACCGGCGATGACGAGTTGGAAGAACTTGGTCATGGGCGCCCCCTCAGATTCCCAGATATGCCTTGCGAATGGTGTCGTCGGCAGCGATCTGCGCCGCCGATCCGCCGGCGACGATGTCGCCGGTCTCGAGCACGAACGCGCTCTTGGCGATTCCCAACGCCAGGTTTGCATTCTGTTCCACGACGAGCATCGTGGTGCCGAACTCGGTGTTGATCTGCTGCAACGTGTCGAACACGCTACGGATGATCAACGGCGCCAAACCGAGCGACGGTTCGTCGAGCAACAGCAATCGTGGCGACATCATCAACGCGCGGGCAATCGCGAGCATCTGCTGCTCTCCGCCCGACAGGCTGCCGGCCGCCTGCTTGCGGCGCTCTGCAAGCCGGGGAAACAACTCGAACATCTTCTGCTTGTCGGCAGCGATACCAGCCTTGTCGCTGCGGATATACGCACCGAGTTCCAGGTTCTCGTCGACGTCCATCTGGGCAACGGTGCCGCGACCCTGCGGGACGTGCGCGATGCGATGCCGCACAATCTGGTCGGTCTTTTTGCCGACCATCTCTTCACCTTCGAACAGCACACTGCCCGACGTCTTGATCATGCCGGTGAGGGCACGCAGCGTCGTGGTCTTGCCGGCGCCGTTGGCACCCAGCACCACGGCAACTTCGCCTTCCTCCACCGACAGCGAGATGCCATTCAGCACCTGCACCATGCCGTAACCGGCAACGAGGTTGTTCACTTCGAGAAGACTCATGATGCCTCCACCCCCAGGTAGGCCTCGATGACGGCCGGGTCGTTCTGCACTTCCGACGGCGTTCCCTCGGCGATCTTGCGCCCGAAGTCAAGAGCCACGACCTTGTCGGAGATGCTCATGACCATCGCCATATGGTGCTCGACGAGGAGCACGGTGAGGTCGTAGCGGTCACGCAGCAAACGGATCGTCTCACCGAGTTCTTCCACCTCTGAGTGCGTCAACCCACTAGCTGGCTCGTCGAGCATGAGCAGTTTCGAATCGGCGGCGACTGCACGGGCGAGCTCGATCCGCTTCAGCGTTCCGTAGGGCAGACCAGCAGCCGGCGAGTTCGCCACATGCGCCAAATTCAGATCGTTCAGGATCTCGATCGCGAGTTCGCGGGTTTCACGCTCTTCTCGACGCGCGGCCGGGGTGCGGAACATGGCTTGAAGAAACTCGGTCTTCGTGCGGTGATGGGCCCCGATCATCACGTTCTGCAACACGGTATTTGAGGGAAACAAACCGAGGTTCTGGAATGTGCGGGCGATGCCGATGCCAGCGATCTTGTGCGGCGGCGTGGCTAACACATCGTGTTCGCCAAAGCGAACGGAGCCACTGTCGGCGGTGTACAGACGGCTGATCACGTTGAACAGCGTCGTCTTGCCAGCACCGTTCGGACCGATGAGCCCACAGATCTGGCCCTCATCGATCGTGAACGACGCCTCGTCCAGCGCCGTGACACCGCCAAAACGGACGACGATGTCAGAAACCTCAAGCAGTGACATTCGTTTCCTCCCCCCTATGGAAACGCCGGCTTGCGCCGGCTGTGGCCATTATTACACGCTCGAGAACGCTGTACGAAATTTGACCAACGACGTTCGCTGTCGATTCAGTTCACCGCCCGGCCAGCGTCCGCCCAGTACGCCGCCCGCAGCACTTTCTTGTCGGGCTTGCCGACTGCTGTCAACGGCAGCGCCTCGACGAACTCGACCGTCTTGGGGGTGTAGATCGCCCCCTTGCGATCGCGAACCAGTTCGCGCAGTTCGTCCGACTCCACCGTTGCCCCGGGCCGCAACACCACGAGCGCCGTCACTGCCTCACCCCACTTCTCATCGGGCACACCGATGACCGCCACCGATGACACCGCGGCATGTGTACTCAATACATCTTCGATCTCCCGCGGGAAGACGTTGAAACCACCGGAAACGATCATGTCTTTCTTCCGATCGACCAGGGTGATGAACCCGTCGTCACCACGAACACCGATATCGCCGGTGCGCAGCCAGCCGTCGACGATGGTCTCTGCCGTCAGTTCGGGCTGACGCCAATATCCGTCCATTACCGAGGCGCCCTGCACACACACCTCACCCGGCTCGCCGACCGCGCAGTCATTGCCGTCATCATCGAGGATGGCAACTCGGACCCCCGGCATGGCCAATCCGCATGATGCCAAGCGCACTGGATCGTCGGCATGGTGATCTGCACGCGACATCGACGTGGTCAGCCCCGCACACTCGGTCTGGCCATAGAGCTGGGCGAAGACCGGACCGATACGGCCAATGCCCTCGGCGAGACGAGTCGGCGACATCGGCGATGCGCCATACATGATGGTCTCAAGGCTCGACAGATCGGTCGTGGCCAGATCCGGATGATCGAGCACGGCGTAGATCATCGTCGGCACCAGCAACGACAGGGTGATCTTGTCCCGTGGGATCGCTGCAAGCCACGCCGCAGGGTCGAACCCGCGCAGCAAGGTGACCGACCCACCGGTGATCAGGCTCGGCACGATCAGCATGCCAGCGGCATGCGAGATCGGTGCGACGGCTAGATAGCGACGATCAAGTGGAAGATCCCATCCGAGCGACACCGAGAACACTGTTTGGGCCACAGCACGTTCGGGCAGCATCGCGGCTTTCGGGACGCCGGTGGTGCCACCGGTGTACAACAGCCATGCCAGATCGCCAGGGTCGCGCATGCCGAAGCGCAACTCAACCGGGTCGACATCGGCGAGCGCCTCGGCGAGATCGACCAAGCCCTCGGCATCCCCAAACGAGAAGACGGCCTGCACACTCGGGCAAATGTCGAGGAGTTCACGACCGCGCTGGGCATATGCGGGGTCGACGAAGAGATAACGCAGTTCAGCTTCGTTGCAGGCATAGCGGTGATCGTCAAGCGAGCCCAGCGGATGCAAAGCCGTGTACCGCCCACCCGCGAACAGCGGCGCGGTCTGCACCCAGAACACTTCGGGCCGGTTCGGTGACAACACCCCGACACCATCACCTGATGCGAAACCGCGCGCCCACAGCATCGCCACGAA